>CALMIW010000770.1 GCA_937864275.1 uncultured Dehalococcoidia bacterium | reverse complement strand
GGCCGGATCGTGGGCGATGCGGGTCAGGACCGCCATGTGCAGGGCGCGATTGAGTCGACTATCCCCGCCGCGATTGAGCCGGTGCCGCACGGTGTTCCCGGATGATGCGGGGATGGGATCGACGCCTGCGAGCGAGGCGAACGCAGCCTCGGATCGCACTCGATCGTGATGTGACCAGACGGTCAGGCAGACGGCGGCCGTCACAGGCCCCACGCCGGTCTCACTTGGCAATGACGCGGCCTGGCTGGCCTTGACGAGCTCGGTCATTCGGGAACTTTGGCGGCGAGTTGCTCGTCGAGTTCGGCCACGCGTTTGGCGAGACGGATGGCCTCGCTTCGGGCGATGGCGACACCGAGGCCCTCATCACGTGCACGCCACCGGGTGATGGTGGCAAGCTGCGTGCCTGTCAGCGCTCGGCGGGCGTCGACGCCGAGATCGGCGATACGCAGCAGCGCGATCCGTGCGTAGATGGTGACGGTCGTAGGTCATACGGTCAGCGGGCGGCCACAAGGATCCGCAACGCGGCTCGTACCCCGTCAGCCATGCGCGGACGGCGCAATTGGCGCGAGGCCCACTAAATCGCGCGAGCCATCCCCCGGAGGAGGTGGGGAATCGGGCGGTGTCGACGCCGGACCGCGTCGTGGTGTAGCCCCCCGCACGGCCCGGCCGACCACCGCCGATGGGCGACGAACGGGCCGAGGGCCGCCGCCACTTCGGACTCGCAGACCTCAGCCGCGGCCGACCTTCTCTGACCACCGACACCGGCACCGGCCCGAAGACGGAAGTGAGCACCGATGAACTGATGCAACTACCCGCCTGATCACCATCGAAGGATCAAAAAAACAGTGACACCACTTTCAGGGGCTTGACCAGTTGGCACGATAATCACTTCGGGCGTAGCAAAAGTGCATCAGATGTTGTACTTTCGTGCCGTGCCCATGAATGATCGTGTCCGTGCCCTCGTGGGGCTTGCTGCGGAGCAGGATGGGCTAGTGACGAGCAGACAGGCTCGGTCGCAAGTCGGCACCACTCCACAAGATCTCAAGCGACTAGCTGATTCCGGAGTGCTGGAAAGACTCCATCACGGGATCTACCGCCTCACCCGCCTTCCCAACGACGAGCATCTCAATGAGCGTCTTGCATGGATGGCGCTCGACCAGAGCACGGTGAACTGGGAGCGGCTCGATCAGGCTGTACCCACGGGGGTTCTGTCCCATCGAACAGCGGCGCGGCTTCTGCACCTGGGCGATCTGGATGCGGACGAAGTGGAGCTTTCCACCACCCGCAGAATCAGACTGACTATCCCCGGCGTGGTGACCCACCGGGCCGAGCTAGAACGCCACGACTGGCAGGTAGTCGACCGACTTCCAGTGACGACAGCGCTCCGCACGATCCGCGACCTGGCCGCCGCGGCGCTAGACGCCGGACACCTTGCCTCGATCGTCCGTGACGCCCTCATCCGCGACCTGAGCACAGTAGATGAAGTCACGGAGACACTCTCGCCCTTCGCTTTCAGTTACGGCCACCGAGCGCTCGACGGCCAAGGGTTCCTCAACGCCCTGATTGCCGAAGCTGGTGTATCCACCACCGCACTGGCAATGGCGGACATCGTGCGCAGACAGTCAGCTGTCCCAATCAGCCAGTGGGCCAGCACGGCCCAGGGGCTGAATCCGATGATCTCCGAGCAGCTCACACGCCAAATAACTCAGCTCAGCACAGCCTCGGCACGCGCGCTACGGGACGAGATGAGTGGTGTGCAACTGCCCTCCATGCCGGACGTCAAGTTCACCGCCGCCGACAACGCCCGACTCTCAGAGGCGTTCAAAACAATGGATGCAACGGCTGGGGCCAGAGGCGCCCTAGAGCGCTTCTGGGAAGGTCGCCAGTGAGCCCGGCCGCGAGAACGCCCGCAGCCGTCCGGGCATCGGTGACCGACCGATTGAAAGCCCAGGCCCGCCAACAAGGCCAGAACGACCAGAGAGCGCGTCGCCGCTTCGTGATGTCCCGTTTTCTAGCCAGGATCTTCGACGCTGACCCCTACGGATGGGTCCTCAAGGGCGGCGTCGGCATGATGGTGCGCCTACCGCACGCCCGCTACAGCCACGACATCGATCTTCTGGTCACCGACGAGACAGTCGATTCCATTGACGAACTCAGTCGTATCGCCCGCGACCACCATCTAGATCACTTTCGCTTTGAACTCACTCGCCCGCGACGAATCGCTGGCGACAAAGGCACGACCGTTACCGTGACCGCCTCCCTGGGCGGACGACCATTCGACACTTTCTCGATCGATATCGTCACCAGTCGACGTCCGCTCGTCGGGGCTATCGAACGCCACCCACTCCCCCGGCTCATCGACACCGACGACTTCACACCCGAGGGAACCGTCCAGCTCTACCCACTCGCCGATCAGATTGCCGACAAGCTGTGCGCTCTGTACGAGACGTTCGGCCCGACTCGTCGCCCATCCGGACGCTTCCGTGACCTCGTCGACCTGCTTCTCATCAGCGCATACCTGCCAATCGATCTCGAGCCGGCAGTTGCCGCCGTAGAACGAGAGCGACACCTTCGGAACATCTCCGCCATGCCCGACACCGTCGTCTCACCGGGACCCGCATGGACGACGCAGTGGACTGCAACCGCCAAAAGTAGCCCCCTCACCACCGAGCACTATGACCTCGACACCGCACTCACCGACGCCGGCCGCTGCTACAACAGGATCCTCCAATCACTCCCCTCTGCTGACACACCAGCCGTCTGGGAACATCGCACTTCCCAATGGCGAGAGAACTTCAGCCAGCAGTGAACCGCCTGTCCGAATTCAGGGCGACAGTCCGCCCCGTCGTACGGTGCCAGGCCTTGCGGCCGCATCCGCCAGCTCGGCTTGCTGCGTGCGCCGCTCCGCGCGTCTACGTTCGACGTATGAGCGGGTGGCCGGATCGTGGGCGATGCGGGTCAGGACCGCCATGTGCAGGGCGCGATTGAGT
>CALMIW010000769.1 GCA_937864275.1 uncultured Dehalococcoidia bacterium | reverse complement strand
TCGGGACCACTGGCAGGCATCAAGGTCGTGGAGATGGGCGTCTGGGTCGCGGGGCCGTCATGCACGGCGATCCTCGCGGACTGGGGCGCGGACGTGATCAAGATCGAGCCGCCCGAAGGCGACCCGTTCCGGGGCCTTGGGGCAGCCTTCGGCGCCGTGATGAATCCCCCGTTCGAACTCGACAACCGCGGCAAGCGCAGCATCGCCCTCGACCTGGAGGTGGAGGACGCGCGCTACATCGCGGGCGACCTGATCGACGCGGCCGACGTCTTCGTTTCCAACATGCGCCCGCGCGCGCTGGAACGCCTGGGGATGACCTACGAGAAGCTTTCCACGACCAACCCGGGACTGATCTACTGCAACGTCACGGGCTACGGGCCGGACACGCCGGAAGCGAACCGGGCCGCCTATGACGTCGGCGCCTTCTGGGCGCGAGCGGGTGTCGTGATGGGGCTGACACCGGCGGGAGGGAGCCCCCCGCTGCAGCGCGGCGGCATGGGCGACCACATGACCGGTTCGAACGCGGCCGGCGCTATCGCCGCTGCCCTCTTCAACCGCGAGAAGACCGGCCGGGGCCAGCGGGTAGCGGTCTCGCTCGCCCGCATCGGCGTGTACATGATGGGCTGGGATACCAACACCCAGCTCCGGACCGGGATGCCCTACATGCCTCCCGCGGACCGCTTCCATGCGCCGAACCCGCTGATCAACCCGTTCCAGGACAAAGACGGACACTGGTTCTACCTGCTGATGCTCCAGGGCGACCGCCACTGGCCGGACTTCCTGCGCGCGGTCGGCGACCCGCCCGAATTGGCCGGGGACGAGCGATTCAAGGACATCCCGGCGCGCCGCGACAACGCCCCGGAACTGGTGGAGGTGATGGACCGCATTCTCGCGACGAAGACGCTGGCCGAATGGGGTCCGATCTTCGACGCGAACGACGTCTGGTTCGCGCCCGTACAGAACCTCGCCGAGGTCGTCGCCGACCCGGTCATCCGGGCGGCGGGCGCCATCGTGAAAGTCGACGCGCCCGAAGGCCCGGTCGAACAGGTGAACACGCCGGCGGACTTCTATGGCACTCCGGCGAAGCCGGGCCACTGGGCTCCGGAACTGGGCCAACACACCGAGACGATCCTCCTCGAAGAGCTCGGGTACGACTGGGACCGAATCGCCTCGCTCAAGGAGCTCGGTGCCATCCCGTGAGCGAACGCCGGATCTGGCTCGCGCGCCTTCCGGAGATGCGGCTCGCGTACTTTGAAGACGCGCTGACGGCGATGCTCGACGTCGATTCGGGCGTCGCCGCCGACTTCGCCGGTATGGGGCGGCTGTTCGATGTCTTCAACGAGTGGCGGCTCAAGACGCGGCCCGCGCTCGGCCGGATTGACATCGCCGCGCTGGGCTGGGCACTGGCGCCGGACGCCGGCGGGCGGATCCCCTACCGGGCGGCCGTACCGATCCGGGGCGACTACAGGCCAGCACCGCCGGCGAAGACGGTGCTCTTCCCTGGCGGCAGCTTCCTCTATGCCTACGCCGATAACGTCGACGAGATCGAGGATGTCTCGCTGGCGGTGAAGCTCGCCCTGCCGGGTGCGGGATTGCGGGCGGTCTCTGGACTGCTCGAGGTCTACAAGTACCACTACAACCTCGAGCAGCACCCGTGCGACTGCGGCTTCCTGGTGCTGAACGAGGACGGGACAGAGCCGATCCCGCCCGCGACGACGCACGCCTCGCCGCTGCCAATCGCCCGAGAGTAGCCGGGCGGTTACCTGCGGAAGCGCCGCAACCGTTGCTTGGCGAACTTCCGGGCGACCACAAGCGCGCGCGGGCCGGGCTTCCCTCCGTCGGCATGGACGCCGCCGGCTTCGAGGAACGGGCGGCTGGCGGTGTCCAGGGCCTCGAGGTCCCCGGCATCGAGCCGGAGGTCGAGCGCGAGGAGTTGCTCCGCGAACTGCGCGGGGGAGTT
>CALMIW010000768.1 GCA_937864275.1 uncultured Dehalococcoidia bacterium | reverse complement strand
GGCATTGCTTGACGATAGACAAAGCCAATCTTCAGAATGCCCGAATCCTGGCCGGGCGTCCGGTTTGACCACTATCGGGTTGGGACGAGGGGTTATGGCGCAATACCTTGCCAAGCGGTTCTTGGCTTCGTTGCTTGTCTTGTTTCTCATCAGCATTCTCGTCTTCATCGCCGTCCGGGCCATCCCGGGCGATGTCTGCAAGATTGTCCTGAACACGCAGGACGTGGATCAGCAGCAGTGCGACGCCGTCCGCGAAGAGCTCGGGTTGGATGAGCCGGTCGCGAAGCAGTACGTCACCTACATGGGCGGCGTCCTCACCGGCGACTGGGGCCAGGCGCTCATTTCCAAGCGGGCCGTCTGGGGCGAAATCAAGACCCGCATCCCCCTGACGGTCGAACTGACGCTCCTCTCGACCGGCTTCGCCCTCCTTCTCGCCCTGCCGATCGGCATCATTTCCGCGGTAAAGCAGGACTCCATCACGGACTACGTCCTCCGGATCCTCTCGATCGGCTGGCTCAGCCTTCCCTCGTTCTGGGTGGGGACGATGCTGATCGTGTTTCCGGCGAAGTGGTGGGGCTATGCCCCGCCGGTCGGGTACGTCGATATCTGGGAAGACCCCCTGAAGAACCTGGAGCAGCTCTACCTGCCGGCGTTCTCGCTCGGGCTCGCACTCAGCGCGAGCCTCGCCCGGGTCACGCGTTCCGCCATGCTCGAAGTCCTCCGCCAGGATTACATCCGCACGGCACGCGCCAAGGGTCTGCGAGACCGCGTGGTCGTCATCAAGCACGGGCTCAAGAACGCCATGATCCCGGTCGTCACCCTCTTCGGCCTGCAGGTCGGCGTGCTCTTCGGCGGCACCGTCGTGCTCGAAGGCATCTTCAGCCTGCCCGGCCTCGGCTTCCTCACCTTCCAGGCAGTGACCGTGAAGGACTACACCCAGGTGCAGGGCGTCGTCCTCTTCTTCGCGGCCGTCCTCGTCTCGATCAACCTCCTCGTCGATGTCAGCTACGCGTGGTTCGACCCGCGAATCAGGTACGCGTGATGGCAACCCAGGCAGCCGCACCACTGATGCAGCGAGAAGTGTTCGCCCGCCGGAGCCGGCGGGCCGGGCTCTGGCGCGTCGCCAGGAGCAAGCCCATCGGCGCGATCGCGGCCCTCATCTGCATCCTCCTCGTCCTCGTCGCGATCGCGGCCGACGTCATCGCGCCCCAGGCCGCCGACGCGGGCGATCCGCTGAAGAACCCTCGCCTCCAGGCGCCGTCGCTTTCCCACCCGTTCGGCACCGACAACCTGTTCCGCGACATGTACAGCCGCACCCTCATCGGCAGCCGCATCTCGCTCGGCATCGGCTTCACGTCGGTCTTCTTCGGCACCATCATCGGCACCACCCTGGGCATGGTCGCCGCCTTCTCCCGCGGCTGGGTGGCCTTTGTCGTCGGCCGCCCAATCGAAGTCATCCTCGGCTTCCCGCCGCTCGTCCTGGCCGTCTTCCTGACAGCCATTTTCCTGACGTCGAAAGGCTTCAGCTGGAAGGGCTTCTTCATCCTCTCGCTCACGATCGGGATCATCATCGCCCCGGCAACCGCCCGTATCGTGCGCGGATCGGTGCTGAGCGTCCGGAACCTGCAGTACGTCGAGGCGGCGGAGTCTGTGGGAAACAGCCCGTTGCGGATCATGTTCCGCCACGTCCTTCCGAACGTCGTCGCGCCAATCATCGTCATCGCCAGCATTCAGATCGGGAACGCCATCCTCGCCGAGGCTTCCCTCAGCTTCCTCGGCCTGGGCATCTCCGATGACTCCCACCCGAGCTGGGGAAAGATGCTCCAGGACACGCGCCAGCAGTGGCACCTCGCCTGGTGGACGGCCTTCGTGCCCGGGGCGGCGATCAGCATCGCCGTGCTGAGCTTCAACCTCTTCGGCGACGGACTCCGGGACGTCTTGGATCCGAGACTCCGGCAATCGTCGTAATCACTCATAGGGATATCGCGGCCGAAGCGCCGCTTGAGTCCAGGGGGAAACAGGACCAATGGCAGATCAAGACAACTATTGGCTGCGTCGACGAATCAGCCGCCGGGGCGCGCTTCGCGGCTCCGCGCTCGCCGGCGTGGCCGCCGCTTCCTACGCGCTCGTAGGCTGCGGTGACGACGATGACGACGCCGACGAAGCACCGCCAGCGGCTGGCATTCAGCCGACCGCCGGCGCCTCGCCCACCACGGCGAAGCAGCCCGTCCCCGGCGGCTCCTTCTCCTTCCAGATGCCGGCCATCCCGCCGAGCCTGGATCCGTACACGCAGACCTCGTTCCAGAACGCCTACGTCAACGGACTGAGCTACAGCAAGCTCCTGCGCTTCAAGGCCGGCACGCCGGAGGTTGCTCCGGCCGATAACTCGATGGAACCGGACCTGGCCAAGGCGATGCCGGAGCAGAAGGACGACCTCACCTACGTCTTCACGCTCAAGCCGAACCTCAAGTTCCACAACGGCCGCGCCCTGACGTCCGAAGACGTGCGCTATGCCTTCGATCGCTACCTGAACTTCGACAAGTCCGTGCACAAGACCGGCCTGTCGTTTGTCGACAAGATCGAAGTTCCGGACGCGACGACGGTCAAGATCACCACGAAGCTGCCCTACGCCGACACCATCTACTACCTCGGCGGCAACCTCGGCGTCTGGATCTCGCCGAAAGAGCACGCCGAGAGCGCCGACGCGCCGACCAAGATGGTCGGCTCCGGCCCGTACATGCACACCGGCACCGAAACCGGCGTGAGCCTGTCCTTCAAGAAGTTCGCGGACTACTTCGACAAGCCGTACCCCTACTTCGACGAACTGAAAGCCTTTGGCGTTTCCGATACGTCGAAGCGCGTCGCCGATTTCTCATCGAAGCAGGTGGACCTCAGCTGGTTGTTCCTGCCGGACCCGCGCGACCAGATCAAGAAGAACCGGCCCGATGCCAAGTTCGAAGAGCCCCAGGGCATCGGCGGGTACATCTACCTCCGCACCGATAAGCCGCCGTTCAACAACAAGCTCGTCCGTCAGGCGATCTCGATGGCTCTGAACCGCCAGGCCATCCGCGACGCGATCACCAAGGGCGAAGGAGTGGACGAGCAGCTGTACCACGTCGGCTTCCCGTTCGCCCGCCAGGTGAAGGATCTCCCGCAGGCCAAGTACTGGCAGCACAACCTCGCCGAGGCGAAGAAGCTGATGTCGGCCGCCGGCGTCGGCGAAATCAACACCACCTGGAGCCACGCCGACGTCACGGCCTACGGCCAGGAATACCTCGATACCGCGACGCTCGCCCAGGCGCAGCTCAAGGCCATCGGCATCAACATCACCGATAACACCCAGCCCTACGCCAACTACATTTCCACCACCTACCAGGGCAACTACGAGGGCATTGGCCACAGCCCCCGCGCCGTCGCCTACTGGTTGGACTTCGTCACCGAGCGCTTCACCCAGAAGCCGAAGCGCGGCCGCATCAACCTCAGCTACGTGACCGACTCGAAGCTCGAAGACCTCATGGACAAGCAGCGCGCCCAGTTCAAGCTGGAAGAGCGCCTGCAGACCGTGAAGCAGATCGAGGAGCACGTCGCCGAAGAGCAGTACGAGATCTACTTCTCGACCGACACCCGGACCTACTTCTGGAACCCGGACATCCAGAACTACCGCCCGACGGCGTGGTTCCCCTACACCCACCTCATGAAGAGCTGGCGCGACAAGGCCTGAGCCCCGCCTGCTTCAGAGACAACAACGAGGCGCCTTTCGAGGCGCCTCGTTGTATGTCATCGATTTCCGTGGCTTGGTCAGCCGACGAGCCGCCGTGGCAGCGCGCCCTCCAACTCCAGCAGCGCCGACTTCATTGCGAGGCCTCCGCCAAAGCCGTGCAGCGAGCCGTCGCTCGCCACGACGCGGTGGCAGGGCAACCAGAGCGGGACCGGGTTGGCGCCCACCGCCGCCCCAATCGCGCGCGGCGCCTGCGGCTCACCCACGTGCCGGGCGAGCCAGCCGTAGCTTCGCGTCTCGCCCGGCGGGATTTCCCGCAGCGCCAACCACGTCTTGCGTTGCAACTCGGAGCACTCCGGCAGGTCGACCGGGAAGTCCTCGATCGCGGCCGGCTCTCCCGCGGCGTAGGCCTCCAGCAGGCCGACGACGGTGGCCGCGTGGGCATGCGGGCCAGGGAGGGCTCCGAACGCCCGCAACTCGCCGAGGGCGGAGGCTTCGGTCCGGTGGAACAGCGTCGCATAGCGGATACCGCGTGCGCTCAGCGCCACCCCGGCCCATCCCATCGCCGTGTCCGTGACAATCGCGGTGAGGTCAGTCATGAGGCGCTAACGCCTGTGGTGCGCGCGCGGTAACGCCGGGTCATGCTTTCTTCTTCGTCTTCCGCCTGGTCAGCTTCGCGACAAGCGCGCCTCGCAGGTTCTTGTACGAACTCTCGGCGTCCTCGTCGTCGATCCGGACGAGGTCCGGGCGCCCGTAGCGGGACTCCTCGTAGGCGTTCGAAAGCTGGATGGCGTCGTCTTCCCGGTCGATGGTGCGGCCCATGCGGCGCGACCACTCGCGCGGGGTCTCTGCGGGCTTGCTGCCGAGCTTCGCCCAGCCGGCCAGCCGCTGCGTCTTCGCCCAGAGCCTCGCGCGCCCGTCGAGGTCGCCCAGCCCCCAGTTCCACGCGACCCGGCCTGCGAGCCCCGCCATCGCGAAGGCGGCGAGGACGCCGGCCATCCCCAGCACCAGCGGCCACGGGAACGGCTTGTTCACCACGGGCTCCTCGGCCAGCGCGCCCTGCGGGGCGTGGGGGGGGAAGCCCCCGCCTTCAGGGGTCGGGGCGAAGACGTGCCTGAAGTCGGGCACGATGGGCTCTTCGCCGGAACCGAACTCCACCGACCCGAGCCCGCCGGCGCCGCCCGAAGGCCGGTCCGCGGTCGGGTTGAAGTTGATCCAGCCGTATCCGGGGAAGAACACTTCGACCCACGTGTAGGCATTGTCCTTGCGGATGACGTAGCTGGTCTCATCGCCGGCCGTGGAGTCGAGCGCGTAGCCCACCGCCATGCGGCAGGGAATCCCCTCGGTGCGCAGCATCACGCACATCGCCGTGGAATGGTAATCGAAGTAGCCGCGCTTCAGTTCGAAAAGGAGGAACTCGGCTGCGTCGCGGCCCGGCGGCGGCGAAGGTACGGCGAGGTCGTACGGCATCTGGCGCAGGTAGTCTTCGAACGCCTTCGCCTTCTCGTAGGGAGTCCTCGCCCGCTTCTCGTTGATGATTCGCTCGGTCTCTTCGCCGATGCTGGTGGGCGTGTCCTTCGGAAGCTGCAGATAGCGGCTCGTCACCCAGTCCGGGTAGTCGGTCGTTGCCGTCAGCAGCTGCTGGGCCGTCGCCCGGCTGGTCGAACCGATGGCGACGTACGTGTCCTTTTCGTTCAGCCCGCGGCGGCTGCGCATCTCCTCGATGTCGCCGGCGAAGGCTTCCGGCCGCTCGACGGTCGTATCGATGTTGGCGCCGAGCGGCGTACCCGGCGTCAGGAGCGTGCTCTCCGGACTGAGGATCGTCACCCGGAGGATCGAGATGTCCCGGGCACCGTAGGACTCCTGGATCTCTTCGTCCGCGGCGAGCGTCCGGGCGTCCACGCGCTCGATGTCGCGGCCGGTCGCCTTCCAGCCAGCGCCGGTGTAGTTGTCGTAGCTCGTCGCGCGGATCAGTCCGGCTTCCGGACTGTTGATTTCGAACAGCTGCTTCGTGCCGAGCTTCACGTCGCCCTGGATGGGCAGGGTGTCGCCGAACGTGTGGAGTTGCGCGCCTTTGCGCGAGTCGATGTTGTGGAAGAGGCGCACAAGCGTGTCGGACTGGCTCGTTACCGGCTTCGCGACCGCATCGAAGACGCCCTCGACGGCCTTCGCCTGGTTCCCGAGCGGCAGCATCCAGGCGGCGACGATCAACCCGATGGTTGCCGCCACCGTGAGCTGGATGGCGCTCACGCTGATGAATTCCGGATAGTCGACGCCTTCCCTCCGCCACTGGAGCTGGCTCTTCTGGAGGTGGAGCCGGGCGATCAGGATGATCGCGCCGAAGAGGAAGATGATGAACGCACCCGCTGGCTTCCCATCGAGGAAGCTGATGTTCGTCAGCAGGATCACTCCGCTCGGCACCACCGCCAGCCAGGCGTTGTGCCAGCGGAACAGGCACCAGGCCGCGAAGTAGGTGGCCAGGAACAGCAGCGACTGCACCAGCGCGACGAAGGGCAGGTTGTCGTTGCTGATGTCTCCCGCGCGGAAGACGTTGTACCACTCCTGCAT
>CALMIW010000767.1 GCA_937864275.1 uncultured Dehalococcoidia bacterium | reverse complement strand
GTGGGGCGCCACTGAGGATGAGCGTCTCCGGGCCATGCCCGGCGACGAACTCGTCGATGACCCGGAATACCTCACCACTCGGGCGATCACCGTCGATGCCGGCCCGGAAGACATCTACCCGTGGCTCGTCCAGATGGGCTACCAGCGCGGTGGGTTGTACAGCTACGACTTCCTGGACAGGCTCTTCGGATTCCTCGACGCGCCAAGCGCAAAGGTCATCCTCCCGGAGTGGCAGGGCCTGCAGCCCGGAGACGAAATCCCCATCGGCCGGGGCGGCAACTTCCCGGTGAAGGACCTCAAGAAAGACGAGTTCCTGCTCCTGGCCGGCGAGGCACAGGACGGTTCCACCTGGACCTGGTCCACCGCGCTCTACCCGATCGGCGACGGTCGCACGCGTCTGGTCACGCGGAATGCAGGCATGGGCGGAGCCTTCCATCACCGGTTCATCATGGCCGGCATGGACCTCGCCGCCTTCATCATGGTCCGGCGCTGGCTCCAGGTGCTGAAGCAACGCGCCGAAGGCCTCCAGGCCGAACGCGCAGAAGCAACCCTCGAAGACGCCGCGCCGCCCGGGCGGGAGCCCGCCGGCGTCGAGTAAAGCAACCACCCCTCTTACCGCGAACAGAAAGGCCCCGGCATTGCTGCCGGGGCCTTCGCGTGTGCTTGCTGACGATTACTCGTCGTTTTCGTCCATGCCGCCGCCGAAGTCGCGGCGGGGAGCCGGGGGCGGGCCGCCGGGGCCTTCCGAGCCGTCGCCGGTCCGGCGCACCCAGCCGCGGCTCACGCCGCCAACCGGGGCGCTGCCGCCGCTGCGCGATCCGCCGCGGTCGCCACCGAAGCCGCCAGAACGCTGGCCGCCGCGGTCGCCGCCGCCGAAGCCGCCGCCACCCGAACGCTGGCCGCCGCGGTCACCACCGCTGCTGCGCTGGAAGCCGCCGCGGTCGCCGCCGCCACTGCGAGGGCCACGATCGCCACCGCGATCTCCGCCACGGTCGCCGCCACCCGGGCGAGGGCCACGGTCGCCGCCGCTGCGAGGGGCGCCACGCCCGCCGCCGCCGCTGCGGCCGCCGCCGGCACCGGGTGCCGGGGGCTCTTCGCCGAGGAGGACGGCGCGCCGGCTGAGGTTGATGCGCCCGAGGTTGTCGATTTCCGTGACCATCACGGTCACTTCATCGCCAGGCTGCACTTCGTCTTCCACCGTCTCGACGTGGTCTTCGCCAAGCTGAGAAATGTGGACGAGGCCTTCCTTCCCCGGGAGGATTTCGACGAAGACACCGAAGTTCAGGAGGCGAGTCACCTTGCCGGTGTAGATCTCGCCGATCTTCACTTCCTTGGTGAGGCCTTCGATCATCTGGATCGCCTTGCGGGCAACGGCTTCGTTCGGCGAACCGACGATGACCGTGCCGTCTTCCTGGATCTCGATGGTCGCCCCGCCGGACTCTTCCTGGATCTTCCGGACAGTCTTGCCGCCGGGGCCGATGACCGTGCCGATCTGGTCCTGGTTGATCTTGACCTTGTACATCTTCGGCGCGTACTCGGACATCTCTTCGCGCGGCTCGGCGATGACTTCCGCCATCTTCTCGAGGAGGAATTCGCGGGCGTCCTTGGCCTGGTTGAGGGCCGTGGTCAGGAGTTCGCGCGACACGCCGCCGATCTTGATGTCCATCTGGAGGGCAGTGATGCCCGCCGAGGTGCCGGCGACCTTGAAGTCCATGTCGCCCATGAAGTCTTCCTGGCCGGCGATGTCGGTCAGCACCTTGTAGTTGCCGTCCTCGCCCATGATGAGGCCCATCGCGATGCCGGCGACTGGCGCCGAGATCGGCACGCCAGCGTCCATCAGCGCGAGGGAGCTGCCGCAAACGCTCGCCATCGAAGTCGAACCGTTGGACGACATGACTTCGCTAACGAGGCGCAGCGCGTAGGGGAAGTCGGCCTCGCTCGGGATGACCGGTTCGAGGGCGCGCTCGGCGAGGGCGCCATGGCCGATCTCGCGCCGGCCGGGGCCGCGCATCGGGCGCGCTTCACCGACCGAGTAGGGCGGGAAGTTGTAGTGGTGCATGTACCGCTTCGACTCGTTCGGGGAGAGCGTGTCGAGCTTCTGCGCCATGGTCAGGCCGCCAAGGGTCGCGACCGTCAGGACCTGGGTTTCGCCGCGGGTGAAGAGGCCCGTGCCATGCGTGCGCGGCAGGACGCCGACGTGGATGTCGAGCGGACGAATCTGGGTGATGTCGCGCTGATCGGCGCGCTTGCCCTGTTCGAGGATCTGCTTGCGCATCGCCTTCTTGATCACGCTGTAGAGCACGTCGCCGATCTCGCTCGGCTTGAACTGCTCGCCGAACTTCTCGTTGAGCTCCTGGCGGACGGCCTTGTTGGCGTCGCTGCGCTCGCTGGCGGCGGTAGCGACGAGTTCCGGGATCCGGTCCTTCAGGTAATCGCTGATGGCGGCATAGGCCTCGGCGTTCTCGGAGACTGGCGTGAAGGGCTTCTTCACCGGCGCGGCGTCCGCCGCGATCTGCTCCTGGAGGCCGATGATCTTCCGGTTCGCTTCCATGGCGAAGTCGATCGCTTCGAGGACGACGTCCTCGGTGACCTGCTTCGCTCCGGCTTCCACCATCACGACGGCTTCTTTGGTGCCCGCGACGATGATGTCGAGGTCGCCCTCTTCGGCTTCCTGGAAGGTCGGGTTCACAATGAACTCGCCGTTCAAGCGGGTGACGCGCACCGAGCTGACCGGGCCGTTGAAGGGGATGTCGCTGATCATCAGGGCCGCGCTGGCGCCAATGGCGATGAGCGTGTCGGGCTGATTCTCGCGGTCTGCGGAGAGGGTGGTGGCGACGATCTGCACTTCCTGGCGGAAGCCCTTGGGGAAGAGCGGCCGCAGCGGCCGGTCCGTCAGGCGCATCGCGAGGATGCCGTCGTTGCTGGCCCGGCCTTCGCGGCGCGGGAAGCCGCCCGGGATCTTCCCGACGGCGTAGAGGCGCTCTTCGTAGTCAATCGTGAGGGGGAAGAAATCGATCCCCTCACGCGCATCGGCCATCGTCGCCGTTACAAGGACGACGGTATCGCCGAGGCGGACGGTTACGGAACCGTTGGCCTGGTTGGCGAGGATGCCGTGCTGAATGGTGAGGGTCTTGCCCCCGACTTCGAGTTCGTACTGTCGTGGTTCTTTCATGCTCTCTGTTTCTTGGCTCTGCTTCTCAGATGCGTCCCGGCCCCCTCCCGGTTCATGCGCGGAGGAGGCGCGATTCGATACCGCCCGCTTCGTGCGGGGCGGCGGCAAAGGCGGGTTACGGGTGTCGAGGTTGCCGTTCGCTCAAAAGGTCAAAAAGACAAAGGCCCCCGCTATTTGCGGAGGCCAAGCCGGGCGATGACTTCGCGGTACCGGTTCACGTCGCGATTGTTCAGGTAGCGGAGCTGACGGCGCCGCTGGCCAACAAGCATCAGGAGACCACGACGTGTGTGGTAATCGTGCTTGTTCGCCTTCAAGTGCGTCGTCAGGTACTTGATCCGTTCGGTCAGGATCGCGACCTGGACTTCAGGGGAGCCTGTATCGGTGGCGTGGACGCCATACTCCCGGATCAATGTGGTCTTCTGCTCGTTACTCAGCAACCTTCTCTTCGGTCTTCCTTTGCCTAACGTATGAACATCGGTCAACCTAGCATAAGAAATGGCCGACGGCAATTTTCCGACCGGAGAAGCGGTCCTCATCCTCCTCTCAGGGCTGCCCGGATCGGGCAAAACCACCTTCGCAAAGGCGCTGGCGGAGCGCGTCCCCCTCTGCCACGTGGAGAGCGACGCCGTTCGGCGCGGCCTCGCCCCCGAACCAACCTACTCCTTCTCCGAGAGCGGCCGCGTCTTCGCCATCGTCGAAGCTGAAGCCCGGAAGGCGCTCACGGGCGGCCGCCACGCCCTCGTCGACGCGACCAGCCTGACAACCCGCGACCGCAAGCGCTTCGTGAAGCTGGCCGCCGTGCTCGGGGCCCCCCTGGTCGCCGTCCGGCTCACCGCGCCCGATGCCGTTATCCGCGAACGTCTCGCCAGAGCCCGCGACGGATACTCCCAGGCGGGCGTCCAGGTGTACGAGAAGATGCGCGGGCGCGGTCAGCCGTTCGCCTCACCCGTGGTAGTCATCGACACCCGCTTCGGGCTCGAGCCCGGCCTCGGTCTCGTCCTCCGGCTGATCGAGGGTGCGAACGGTGGATAACCAGCAGCCGCTCATGCTGGTCCGGGCCCGCGCCCGCGACGCCGCGCGCCCGGACTTCTACTCGTGGTTCGAAACCGTCCACCTCCGCGACGTCGCGAACATCCCCGGAGTCGCGCGGGTGCGCAAGGGCCAGAATGCCGACGGCACCCGGCTGGGCGTGTACTCCTTCGCGAGCACCGAGGCCGTCCAGCCGGCCCTCGCGAGTCCGCAGGCCGCCTATGCCCGCGGCACCTGGGAACGCTGGCAGCCCGACCTCGAGGAACTCCTCATCGAACTCTGGTCCGCCTCGTACCCCATACCTCTCTATCACGGAATCAACTGAGCATGCCCGGCGTGCTGGTTGTCCCATTCCGCCACGGTCCGTTCTGGAACTTCTCCTACCTGCTGGCCTGCGAGGCGACCGGCGAAGCGGCGGTCATCGACCCCGCCTGGGATGCGCCGCGGATCGCAGAAGAGTCGGCGAAGCGCGGCTTGCGCATCACGACGGTGCTCCTCACCCACAGTCACAGCGACCATGCCAACGGCGTCGCCGAACTGGTCTCGGCCACGGGAGCCCGGCTCTTCGCGCACGAGGCCGAAGCCAACGAGTTGCGCGCGCATTTCACCGGCCCGTTCGAGGCGGTCGTCCACGAGACCACGCAGGCAGTGGGCGAACTCCGGGTGAAGTCGCTGCACACGCCGGGTCACTCGCCCGGGTCGCTCTCCTTCCTGGTTGAAGGCCGCCTCTTCGCGGGCGACACCCTCCACGTCGGCGGCGTCGGCAGGCCGGGCCCCGGCCGGGATGCCGTCGAATCGCTCTGGGAGAGTGCGCGCTCCCTTCGGGCTCTCCCCGGAGAGACCGTCCTTCATCCGGGGCACGATGAAGGCCCGAGCGCGGCTTCGACGCTGAAACACGAACTCGCGCGGGTGGAGGCGCTTCGCGCGGAGTCATACCCGGCGTTCGTCGAGGCATTGGAGCGGGCCACAGGGCGAAGCCATCGCCACGAGGCCTAACCGCAGCGGCCCTACACGGAAATCCCGTAGAGCCGCTGTGCGTCCTGCTTCAACTCGGCGTGGAAGTCCGGGTGGGCAACTGAGATGAGTTCGCCGATGCGTTCGCGAATGGACTTGCCGCGGAGCCTGGCGATCCCCTGCTCCGTAACCACGTAGTCGATGAACCCCCGATGGACCGTGTGGACCGTCCCGGGAGGGTGGCCGCCGACGATACGGGTGGCCCGCCCACCATTCACGAGTGAACTGGACGGCAGCACGATCACCGAGCCGCCGGCCGCCGTGGAAGCGCCAACCGCTAACGCGCCCTGTCCCTATGGGCCCTTAACCAGGTTCGGCCCGAGCTTCTCGGAAGAGCCTTTCCGGGGTAGGTAGACGGCGTTGGGGTGGTTCTCCGCCACGAAGTTCTCGATCTGGAGGAGCATCCGCAGGTCGTCGGTGTGGGTGAAGTCGTACAACTCGTAGACGGGGTTGCCGTCGATCCGTTTCAGGTCCTCGGGGGGCACCTGTCCAACTGCGCTGGCAACGATCTTCCCCACGTGGTGCGGCTTGTTGCGGCCGGTGATAACGCCCTTGTCGACGAGGTCCGGGATGCCGCCCGGGAGCAGTTCGGTATGCACGCCAAGGTCGTGCCGCTCCTCCAGGAAGGCCGGCAGTGCCGCCGAGACGTCGCCGATCCCGAACTGGAGGGTGCAGCCGTCATAGACGATCTCGTTCGCCACGAGCGTGCAGATCACCTGCGCGGCCAGTTCGGTCTCCTCGCTGCGCGGCGGGATTGGCGCCACCGCCGGCGGCAGGGTGTACTCGCACACCCGCTCGAAGCGCGAGATGTGGATTCGGTTGTCGCCGCCTGTGCGGATGAAGTTCTCGTGGACTTCACCGATCAGCCGGCCCGCCACCTTCGCGACCGTCGGCCCGAAGAAAACGCCGCTCCCGAACGAGCACCAGCCTTCTTCGTCCGGCGGCGAAATCGGGATCATCGCGACATCGAGGGTGCCGATCCCGGGTGGCATTACGCCCTCGCGGAACTGTGACACCGGGATGTACTCCATCCGGCCTTCGCGGACGGCGCCGCGGTCGAGCGGGCTGGCGTA
>CALMIW010000766.1 GCA_937864275.1 uncultured Dehalococcoidia bacterium | reverse complement strand
TTCGAGGGCGGAGAGACGATCGCTGCGCAGGCAGCGCTGTGGGAACGCGGCCAGCTGGAGGGCGAGTTCCTTCGCCGCCGCCAGGGCGCCGCCGGACGGGACGATGCGATTGGCGAGGCCCATGGTTCGCGCTTCTTCGCCGCTCACGCCTCTCCCGGTGAGGATGAGGTCCATGGCGTGGCTTTCGCCGACGAGCCGGGGGAGGCGGACCGTGCCACCATCGACCAGGGGCACGCCCCAGCGCCGGCAGTAGACACCAAAGACTGCATCTTCGGCGGCGACGCGCATGTCGCACCAGAGCGCGAGTTCCAGACCGCCCGCGACGGCGAAACCCTCGACGGCGGCAACCACCGGCTTCCCAAGGCGCATGCGTGACGGACCCATCGGACCGTCGCCTTCCGCCGCGGTGCGGTTGCCGCCACCGGTCGCGACCGCCTTGAGGTCGGCGCCGGCGCAGAAGGTGCCGTTTGCGCCGGTGAGGATGGCGACAGCGAGCGTTTCATCTTCTTCGAAGGTCCTGAAGGCGGCAGCGAGAGCTTTCGCCGTTTCGCGGTCTACCGCATTCCGCACGTCCGGGCGGTCGATGGTAACGATGGCGAGCGGCTCATCGGCCTCGTAGTGCACAGCCATGGAGCAACCTCCTGTTGTGGAGTGCATGGTAGCCATCTAGAGTCGCCTTTGGGACAGGAGGACGCGCGGATGGACGTGGACGAATTCACGCTCACTGTGCTCGAAACAGACCGCATCCCGGCGACGGTACTTGAAGCGGTACTGCGGCTCTTCGGCGAGAACTACCGGGAAGCGAACAGCGCGTCCCTGGAGAAGAACCTCGGCAGGCTCCGCCATATTTCGCTGGCAACTGCACTGGATGGAGCGTTGGCCGGTTTCGCGCTCGGCGAGACGCGGGTCATCGATCTGCCGCGCGCTGCCGGGACAGTCGTGCGCCTTGCCGGACTCTGCTGCGTGGGGATGGACCACCGGCGCCACGGGCTGTTCGGCAGGCTCGAGAGCACCGCACTGGGCGCGAACGCCATCCCGAGAAGGGAGCGCTACCTCTCCTGCGGGCGGACGGCACACCCGGCGAGCTTCCGGAATTTCTTCGCAAATCCCGCCGCCGTGCCGCACCCGGGCCGCAAGCCGACGGAGTGGCAGAAGGAAGTCGGAATTGCGATCGCTGAGGCGTATGGCTCGCCGGGATTCGACCCGGAAACGTTCGTCGTAAAGGGGAGCGGCGTCCCGATCGGATGGCCGGTGATCGAAATCGAGGCGACCGCTGAAGAGTGGGAGATGTTCAAACCGGTTGACCGGGCGAAGGGCGACTCGTTGCTGGGCATCGCGTGGGCGCCGACGCCGCCGGACGGGTGGCTGGAGCAGGACGCAGTCCCGTGACAACTGTCACATCAACCCATTGAACCTGTTTGCAGGATGGAGCCATGCGACCACACGCTGACGACATTCCCCTTCCCCAGATTGCGACCCGACGCGTACGAAGGCCCGGGCTTCCCTGGGCCTTCGCCATGTGGATGGCCGGCTCCGCGGCCCTCGCCGGCCGGGCGGGACTCGTCCTCGGCATCCTGGCCGCCCTGGAGACGGGCTACGGGCTCGACCGGTGGACGCAGTCCGTGCAGGCGCACGGGCGGCTCCAGCTCTGGGCGTTCGCGGGGGTGTTCATCGTCGCCGTGGCCTTCGAATTCGTGGTACGCATGAACGGGCGGCCGCAGTTCAGCCCCTGGCTGCGCATGGCGGTCCCGGGGGGACTTGCCTTCGGGGCACTGCTGCAAGCGGCGGGACAGGTTTGGCACGACTCCGTCCAGTACCTCGGCCCGGCCGGCGGAGTGGTAATGGTCGGAGCTTCGGCAGCGTTCGCGGTGGCCGTGGCGCGGGCTCGCCCGCCGCACAGTCTCCGCCTGGACCCACAGCCGTGGTTCATCTGGCTTTCAGGCGCATGGCTGGTGATCGCCTCGGCGATGGCCCTGGCGGCATCGCTGAACTGGGAGGAGGGCACTTCGCTGCCGGTCGAATCGCACACCGTGGCCGAAGTGTTCCTGCGAGGGTTCGTGCTCCAGGTCATCCTCGCCATCGCTCCACGGGCGCTTGGGGGGCACATGGGGCTGCGGCCGATTGACGCACGGAAACAGATCGTCCTGCTGGTGATTGTGAACGTGGGGACGGTGGCATGGATCGCGGGACAGGATGTCTGGGTCCTCCCGGGGGCGTTCTTGCTCGTCCGGGTGGCCGACATCGCGCTCGGAGCCGGGCTGCTTCTCTTGACCTACTGGCTGCGGATCTTTTCGAACCTCGAGCGGCGGTACCGGGGCGAGCGTTACGAGTGGGCGATCCCCATCGCGTGGCTGGGTGCGGTCATCTACGCAGCGACGCTGGTGCTGGTCCGGGTGGCGCCGGCGGGCAACGACCTGAACCTGTACCAGGAGGGGGCGATCCGCCACATCTTCCTGCTCGGGTTCATGCTCCCGTTGATGGTGGCGATGGCGCACATCGTCCTCGCGCGATTCGGGGCGGGCTACATTCCATCGGCAAACTTGCTGACCGCGGGCTTTGTGCTCCTCGTGGTGGCGTGGCCGTTGCGGGTGCTCCCCGCGCTGGTGGGCGACACGCCGGGAGAGGCGGCGCAGGGACTGATGGCACTGGCAGGTGTGCTGACGATGGCGGCGCTCGTCCTGACGGCCACGGTCTGTGTCCGGACGGCGGTCATCACCGGACGGCCGGTCCAGCAGATCCTCCGAGCGATGCCCGTCTAGCTGTCCGGCACGTCTCGCTGGACGTGACGGCTGGCAAACTTCCACGC
>CALMIW010000765.1 GCA_937864275.1 uncultured Dehalococcoidia bacterium | reverse complement strand
CCCTGTTCGCGCCCACTCTGGCCGAGGTTCGATCGCGCGTTGCCGGCTGTGACGTTGTACAGGTCTTCGTACTTGCCGATGCGGCTCGGGAAGACGTGCGCCAGTGGCGTGTAGACGGCAAGTGTCAGCGCCTGGAGTTGCTCGAAGATGTCGTTGAAGCCGGGCACGTCGGGCAGGTCGGTGAGCGGTTCGCGGATCGATCTCGGTGGGCGTCGCTCAGGGAACGCGCCGATCTCCGTGGTGTCGTAGAACGCCTGAATGTGTTTGCGTGACCGGGCAATCGTGACGGCGTCGAGCAGTTCAAAGAAGTCGAAGTCGAGCATCTGCAGGATGCGGTCGGTCGTGCGGTCCTCCGGGTCGAGCTTGGACCATTCGTTGAAAACTTTCTGTGCATCCTTGAAGACCTTCTCGACTGTGGTTGAGATGTTCAGGTGCCGGGAGAGGTTCTCCGACTCACCCTCGTACGCAAGCTGGAGCTGGTTCTTCAGATCGTTGAACCGGTTATTGACCGGGGTAGCCGAGAGCATCAGAACCTTGGTCTTCACGCCCTCACGGATGACCTGGCGCATGAGTCGCTGGTAGCGGGACTCCTTTTCCTCAGCGTAGTCGGCATTGCGGAAGTTGTGCGACTCGTCGATCACGACGAGGTCGTAGTTGCCCCAGTTGACTCGGTCCAGCCTGAGCCCCAGCGACTCTCCGCGGGTGCGGGACAGATCGGTGTGGGCGAGGACGTCGTAATTGAAGCGGTCGCCGGCGAAGATGTTGGTGGTCAGGTTCGCGTTGTAGTTCGTCCAGTTCTCGGCGAGCTTCTTCGGGCATAGTACGAGTACCGACTTGTTGCGCAGCTCGTAGTACTTGATTACCGCCAGCGCGGTGAACGTCTTCCCGAGTCCGACGCTGTCGGCGAGGATGCAGCCGTTGTAGGTTTCGAGCTTGTTGATGATCCCGGTCGCCGCATCGCGCTGGAAGTTGTAGAGGCTGTGCCAGACCTTCGTGTCCTGGTAGCCGGTCCGGTCATTGGGCAGTACGTCCTCGTTGATGTCGTCGAGGAACTCGGCAAACAGGTTGTAGAGGATCAGGAAGTAGATCCGGGCAGGTGAGTTCTCGGCATACACGCTCGCGATGTGGTCATGCACCGCCTGGGGGACATCGTCGACTTGGTCCGGGTTGTTCCAGATCTGGTCGAAGATGCTGAGGAACTGCCCCGTCTCGGGTGCGCCCTCGAACTTGGTGACCATGTTCGACACCGCCGGTCCCCGTTCGTAGCCGAGGTCAGTGGTGGTGAAGCCCTGGATCGGGAAGTAGACGGAAGCATCGTCGACAGCGGCGAGCGGCTGCATCGGGCTGCTGGTCGCGTTCGACCGGAACGTCACCTTGCTACGCACCCAATCGGCGCACTCCTTCGCGATGGCACGCTGGGTGAGCTTGTTGCGCAACCGGATTTCAAACTCCGAGCCGTACAGGCCCGCCTCCGCACGTCCACCCGGGATAACGGACTCGCGGCGCTCCTTGCTGAGCCTGTCGGTCACCTTCTCCGTCACGAAGGACGGTGAGGTGAAGATGAACTCCAGCTCGGAGACCTGCTCCAACTCCTTGCGCAGCGCCTCGAACGCGAAGATCGAAAAGGTCGATGCTGCGATGCGCGCCTTCGAGCCGGGCGTGATCTCGGCCTTGAGGTCGTTGCCGAGAAGGTCGTTGACGTTGTCGATGATCCGCACGTCAGTCCTTTGCCGTATCAGAGTTCGCGGCGGCCCCGCCGCCTCGCACCCAAGAATCGACCTCGCTGACCTGGAACTTCCACAGGCGGCCGATCTTGTGGGCAGGCATAGCCTTCTCTGCGATCCAGCTGTACACGGTGTCCTTGGTG
>CALMIW010000764.1 GCA_937864275.1 uncultured Dehalococcoidia bacterium | reverse complement strand
CCGTCCGTAGCGGCCGAGGCGAAGCGCACGCCGTGAAGCTGGGCGCAAATCCTGGAAAGCGATCGGTCGAGGTCCCGGGGGAGAATCACGCCAGCGCTCTGTCGATCTCCGCGGCGACTTTCACGGCGTTCGAGCCTACACACATGCTCATGTGGCTCGCTTCGACTTCTCGCACGACGACCCGCGGCGCGTATCCATGCCAACCCATGTGGGGCGGGAGGAACGCGTCGTCCTCGCTGCGGACAGTCGCCGTGATGAGCGTGATCGGCACATCGCCGGGCAGGAATTGGTATTTGCGCTGGGCCGCGACCATCGCGTTGCCGAGTTCGAAGTTGAAGTTCTCCTCGCCGACCGTGAACCCGGTGGCGCCGCGAAAGTCCCGCTGCCAGCGGCGCTGATTGGCGAAGCGCCGGACGCGCCTGCTGACGTATCCAGCGCCGTTGCGGCGGACTCGCCGCAGGAACCGCTGCATGCGGGCCGAAGGCGAGTGGCTAATCACGAACGGACCTGGAGTGTCGAGCATCACCAGCGCCGCGACTTCCTCACCGGCGGCACGAAGCTGCTTCGCCATCTCGAACGCGACGAGCCCGCCGCCGGAGTAGCCTCCCAGGTAGTAGGGGCCTGCCGGTTGCACTTCCCTGATCTCGCTGATGTAGTCTGCCGCCATGTCCTCGAACGTCTCGTGGGGAGCATCGGTGCCGTTAAGGCCCCGTTGCTGCAAGCCGTAGAACGGCCGCCCGGGCTGCATTGCCGCCGCGAGGTCTCTGAAGATCACGACGTTCCCATACATCCCATGCACGCAGAAGAAAGGAGCGTTCTCGCTCCCGCCTCGGATCGGTACCAGGGACGCCCAGCGAGCCGACGTGGCGGGCACCTCGCCGGGTGCGGTGGATTCACTGACGCCCTTTTCCGCACGTATCACCGACGCAAGCCGCGCCACCGTGGGAGCATCGAAGAATGTCGCCAGGGGGAGCTGCAAGCCGTAGCGGGTTTGGACTCGCGTC
>CALMIW010000763.1 GCA_937864275.1 uncultured Dehalococcoidia bacterium | reverse complement strand
CCGTGTACGGCGACGGCGAAGGCGGGCGCTGGACCGCGATCGCCGACCCGAAGGTCCGCGCGATCGTCCTGACGGCCACCGGCACGGTTTTCTGCTCGGGCGCCGACTTGAAGGAGCAGCGCGAGGCGAACCAGGGCGGCGGCAACACCGGCCCGACGGCGCTCGCCCCGATCCTGGAGGCGATGTGGAACGCGCCGAAGCCCATCGTCGGGCGAATCAACGGCGCCGCCCGCGCGGGCGGCATGGGACTGGTCGGCGCATGCGACATCGCGGTAGGAGTCGAGGATGCGACCTTCGCGGTGAACGAAGTTCGCATCGGGGTCATCCCGGCGATCATCTCCGTGGTCCTGGTCCGGAAGTTGTCGCTCACGGTGGCGATGGAGCTGTTCCTGACAGGCGAAACGGTCGACGGGAGGCGCGCCGCCGAGATCGGATTGCTGAACCGGGCAGTGCCGGCCGGAGAACTCGACTCGGCCGCGAGGCGCTATCTCGAGGCGCTCCGGATGGGTGCTCCGGGCGCTCTCGGAGGTGCGAAACGCCTGGTGCGCGACGTCCCGGCGATGGAGATGCACGCCGGGTTCGAGGAAATGGCCGCGCGCTCCGCGGTGTACTTCGCATCGAGCGAGGCGCTCGAGGGAATGACGGCCTTCGCGGAGAAGCGGCCGCCAGCGTGGGCGCAGACTTCGACGGATTAGACGTTCACGCGCGGCGGCTGCTACGTTCGATCGGCAAACCAAACGCCGCAAATGAGGTGCCTCTATGTCCGAAACCACCACCCTCAAGGTCGGTGACGATGCCCCCGACTTCGAGCTGCCGTCGAGCCCGACGGGAGACAAGTTCAAGTTGAGCGATTACAAGGGCAAGAACGCCGTCGTCATCAATTTCGTCCCGGCTGCCTTCTCGCCGGCTTGCAGCAACCAGTTGCCGCTCATCGAAAAGAAGCGCCAGGAGTTCGCCGGCCAGGGCGCGATCCCGGTGGTCATCTCCAGCGACGGAGCCTGGGCCCAGGCCGCGTGGAAGAAGGAACTCGGAGTCGAGTTCCCGATCCTCAGCGACTTCGCACCACTTGGCGAAACCGCCCGCAAGTACGGCGTCGCCATCGAACCGCGCATGGTCGCGAACCGCGTGGTCATCGTTGTCGATAAGCAGGGGAAGATCGCCTGGATCCAGCCGGTCGAAAAGATCACCGACATGCCGGATTACGACCCGGTGCTCGCCTGCTCGAAGGACTAGGCACCGTCAACTGCCACGGACAAAGGGGGCTTCCTTGTGGAAGCCCCCTTTTCCCACCCCCTCGGGCAGTCGGCTGAACGAGGCACGTGCAGCGGGCAGCTTCTGGGTCAGCCCTGGCCTGTTGGCGCCGAATGCAAGGAAGGCCCGCCAATTTGGCGGGCCTTCCGAAACGCACGTACCGGGATTCAACCTTAGAAGGTGATAACCGAGCGGTTGACCTCGCCGCCCTTGAGGGCGTCGTAGGCTTCGTTGATCTGGTCCAGCGAGTACTTCCGCGAGATCAGTTCGTCGATCTTGAGGCGCTTCTGCCGGTAGAGCTCCATGAGCCAGGGCATGTCGTAGGTCTGGCGGGTGGAGCCGTAGTAGCTCCCGACGATGCCCTTTTCGCCGAGGAACGACATGCCCGCGTTCGGGATGGTCAGCTGCTCGGTGAGCGGGAGCATGCCGACGATGACTGCCTGGCCGCCGCGCTTCGCCATTTCGAACGCCTGCTGGGCGGTCTTCATCAGGCCGATGGCCTCGAACGCGTAGTCCACGCCGCCGCCGGTGAGGCCCTGCACCTGGGCGACAGCGTCGCCGCTGGACGCGTCGACGACGTCGGTCGCACCGAACTCTTTCGCCGCGGCGAGCTTCGATTCGAGCATGTCGACGGCGATGATGCGGGAAGCGCCGGCGAGGCGGGCGCCCTGGATGATGTTCAGGCCAACGCCGCCGCAGCCGATCACCGCGACGGTCTCGCCGACCTGGAGCTTGACGGTGTTGGTGACAGCGCCGACGCCGGTCATGACGCTGCAGCCGACGAGGGCGGCCACTTCCATCGGGACGCCATCCGGGATCTTCACGCAAGCCTTCGAATGGACGAGCTGGTACTCGGCGAAGGCCGACATGCCGGCGAACTGCATGATCGGCTGGCCGTTGAGCTTGACGCGGCCCATGCGGTTGAGCGACTGGCCGTTCGTGCAGAGGTTGGGGCGGCCCGTCGTGCAGCGGTCGCAGTTGCCGCAGGACTGGACGAAGGCGACGACGACGCGGTCGCCGGCCTTCACGTTCGTGACGCCGGGGCCGACCTTCTCGACGACGCCGGCCGATTCGTGGCCGAGGACGACGGGCATCGGGTACATCCACTTGCCTTCCATGAAATGGAGGTCGGAGTGGCAGACGCCTGTTGCGCTGGTCTTGATGAGGACTTCGTTGGCCTGGGGCTCATCGAGTTCGATGTCTTCGATGACGAGAGGCTGGTTCGGTGCGTAGAGCACGGCAGCTTTCATGGAATGGGGCTCCTCCTTATGAAGCATTGGGATTTTTCCGTGGGCCAGAGGGTCTGTCAATCGAAAGCCGAACGGTATTCAGCCAGTTAGAAGGGAAGGCGCAGCGGGCCGAGGCGGACCGTGAAGCGGGAAACGGCCGCGGGATGGCTCTCGGCCCAGCGTTCGAACCGGGAAACGAGGGAAAACGCAA
>CALMIW010000762.1 GCA_937864275.1 uncultured Dehalococcoidia bacterium | reverse complement strand
ACAACTTCGAGCATCTCGATGTCTTCGCTGTGCCCGAGCTCGCGATGCCGAATCGCGAGCTCGTCGCCGAGCAGTTCCACCTGGAACCGGCGACTCGATGCCCGCTGCACCCGCACGTGGAAGGTCTCAGCGGAACCAGCGAGGTGACCGTGACTGCGCCGAAGGGAGTGCGTCTGGGCCGCCCGTTGTGCAGAGCTCAGGAAGGGCAGCAGGGCAGCAGCATCGTGAAATCGTCGCGCCACGCGCAGTGTCGTCACGTACTGGTTGCGGTACAGCGCCGGGCGGTCACCGGCGTGCTTGATCAAGGCGTCGATCTGATCGAGGGCGTCACTGATGCGTCCTTGAGCTCGAAGGTCGTACGCCCTCCACAGTCCAGCCGAGGAAGCGATCGGGCTGTCTCGTAGCGAGAGCTCGAAGAGCTCGGCCGTCACGTCCTCGTCGCGGGGCCGGGCGCGGAGTTGGAGGAACTCCAGCACGTCCGCGAGCTCGTCGGGCGCGCCTGGTCGTGGTGCTGCTGAGATCCGGGGCGCGAGTCCCTGGATCGTCGGCGACTCTCGGATTCCATCGACAAGCCAAGGGTCGAAGATGTTGTTCTCTGTCGAGACGTTGAGACCGAGAGCGAGCGAGTCGATCGCCGCGACGTCGTCCTGCAACGCGATCGCGGCGTCGAAGCGCCGCTCCGCCTCCCTGAGGGCGAGCTCGGTATGGCGAGCCCAGTCGCCAGCGCCCCAGCCGCCGACGGCGTTGGAGCCGGCCTCGCGCACCAGAGCACGAAGCGAGTCATGGATCCGGTAGGGATAGACGCTGCCCTCGTTGGCTCGCACCAGCCGTCGACGAAGCAACTGCTCAACAGCGCCGGCGGTCACCTGGCCGGCAGCCGCGACGAACTCAACGTCGAAGTACGGCAGGAGGCACGCAGCCCGGAACGCATTGGCGACATCGATCGGCAGGTCGCTGAGAAGCCGATCGACCAAGGCAGGAAAGGACCCACCCAGGTCTTGGGATGTGAGGGACCGCTCCGGCGTCGCTCGCCCACGAGCAACGGCGAGGATGGTCTGGAGGTGGAGCGGCCACCCATCCGTCGATCGTGCGAGTTCCTCAACGACGCCGTCCGCTGGCGTGATCCCCATGGCCGCGAACGATGCCGAGAGGAAGTGCTCGGCATCCGAGGTCGAGAGGAAACCGATCGAATGTTGCCGTGGCTCATCGAGCGGTGGATTCTCGGTGGACAGCAGCGGCCAGCGTGCGGGCCCACTCACTGGGAGATCAGACACCTCGTGCCATCGAAGGCTGTTCCGGCCTGTGACGACGAAGAGGATCCACGGGGCGCGAGAGACGAGGCGGTTGAGCACCGCTTCGCCGAGGTGTCGACCACCGGTGATCTGAAGACGTTCCATGTGGTCGACGAACACCACCACCGTGGGGCGCTCTGTGGGCGCCAGCGCCTCGATCTCGCGGTTGAGCATGAACATGATGCGACTGGCGACCACAGCGATCCGTTCGCGGTCTGTCTGCAGGCTCTCAGCGTCGGCGATCAACTGGCTCAACCCATCGAATCGCCGGACGGTCCGGGAGATCGTGGTGTTCGTCCTCACCTTCGTGAGCAGGTGACGTCCGATGCTGACAACACCCGCGCTAGCTCCTCCGGTGACGCCCATGCCCCCCACGGCGAGAG
>CALMIW010000761.1 GCA_937864275.1 uncultured Dehalococcoidia bacterium | reverse complement strand
GAGTTCAGACGTGTGCTCTTCCGATCTATCGGAAGTCGAGCCCGGCACCGGTTCGTTCACGCTCGCGGACGACGACACGCTCCTGCTCTGTTCCGATGGCCTGTTTGGCGCGGTCGTCGAGGAGGAACTCGCTCCGGTCGTCGCTGGAGCGGACCTGGAGGCAGCCGTCCGGGAATTGATCGACATGGCGAACGCGGCGGGCGGCCCCGACAACGTCACGGTCGTCCTGGGGCGCCTGGCGGGTTAACTCGCGGCCCGTTCCTTCTGGCGCGTACCGACGTCCATCGGCGCGCCCGGCTCCCTGCGGAAGATGTAGACCTTCACCTGCCAGCGTCCGTTCTGAAAGCGGATGAGCCGCTGGAGCGGTTCGCGCTCCTTCGGCGTCACCCGCCAGAGCGCTTCGGCAATCTCGCGGTCGAAGTTCCAGCGCGTCTGGGCGATCTCGAAGCCGAGCGCCCGGTAGGCACGGTGGGCGTGCTCGTTGAAGGCGTTCGCCGTCAGGACGAAGCTGGGGCGCGGGTGCTCCTGCTCCAGCCAGCGCATGAGCACCGCCAGCATCCGCCGGCAGACGCCACGCCCCTCGTGCTCGGGCGGGACATGCACGGCCCAGAGGTAGCTGCCGGTCAGGTCCCGCAGGTTCACCGAGACCCGCCCCACGGCGACGCCGTCCTCCACGGCGACGAAGTGGCGGTGCGGCCCGTCCTCACGCGCGCTGGCGACGGCGTTCGCGCGCTTCGCGGGGTCGTTCAGGTGTCCCAGGTCGAAGGCGTGGAACGGGAACCCACGCACGCCCCAGTGCGCCATCTGTTCGGCCAGTTCATCGTCCCACGGGCGCAGAGAGAGCCCTTCGCCTTCCAATCGCGGGTATGTCGGCTCCGGCATCCGCGCAGTATATGCCGCCAGCGGCCGGGGCCGGGCAGTTGACACTCCGTGGTATCGTGCATGCGTTTCAGTGTCCCGGGATCGGGCACGGGGAGTGGTGCTGTGGTCGCCTTCTATCGCTCGCTGCTGGCCCTGGTTCCCGTGGTCCTGCTCGTCGCCGCTTGCGGCGGCGACGATGACGATTCGAACGGTGACGCCGGGGATGAATCCTCCGGGGCGACATCGGAGCGATCATCCGGGGATGGAGCCAGGATCCCCCAGGTCAGGGATGCCAACTTCGTTTCGGGCAAGGTCCATATCGAGGTCTCGGGCGACAAGGACTTCAAGGTTGACTCCGATGGCAACGGGATCGCAGCTAACGGCTTCACGCTGCTCACGTATGGGAGCGAAGACGCCACCGTGATCCTCTCGTTCCAGTCCGCCGGGGAGGGGCCAGGCGCCCTTTCACTGACCACCGCCCAGCTGGCGACCTCCGGCGAGTGGGGTAGGGACTGCACGCTGAAAATCGAGGATGGCTCGGACGAACTCAAGGGTGAGTTCACCTGCAAAGAGCTCGACGCCATCGATCCGAAGACCGTGAAGGACTTCCAGATTCGCGTGTTCGGCAGCTTCTCTGCGAAACGATAAGGAACCCTGGCCTGGGCCGGGCACAGGGCGAAATGCGCCCTCACGCGCCTGCGGCTACGCTTAGTTCGTGTTCGAACGCCCCGTCCTCGTGGTTTTCCATGGCGGCACCGGGAGCGGCCAGGCCGAGCGCATGCTCGCGGCCGCCCGCATCGCCGCCGCGCGCAACACCGCCCGCTCCGCGCTCGCAGCGGGCTTCGAGGCAGTCATCGTCGCGACCG
>CALMIW010000760.1 GCA_937864275.1 uncultured Dehalococcoidia bacterium | reverse complement strand
CTGAAGGACTTCCGCTCCGAGCCGGGTACCGGGGACGATGCGCGCGCCGTGGCCCCCCGGCGCGCCCCGGCCCCCAGCACCCCCCAGCCCTCGGACCGCTTGGCTTCCGGACCGCCCCTGTCACCCGCACCGGCAAGGTCACAGGGGACTCCGGTGCCCGCGTGGTCCGTTGGGGCGAAGGGCCGGCCGCGCTCGACTACTCCCTCTTCGATCAGCCCTCCAGCGACCCGGACCGTGCCAACGCCTGCGGTTGGAACGCCCGCATCCACGTCGAGTACGAAGGCCAACCGGCTGTCGATTGGTACCTCCCGCCCGGCACGCCCGTCGTCGCGACGATGGACGGAACCGCCACGCTCCTCGTCAACACCGTCGCGAACCCCTTCGACGTTTACGGGGTCTCCCGCGAGCCCTACATCGGCAACCCGAACCGGACCCAGGCGCCTATCTCGCCGTTTCCCGGTCCCGGCGGCGGCCAGGGGGTGTTCGTCCGCATCGAGAACCCGCGCTACCGAACCGACTACGCTCACTTCGACATCGCCCAAACCGTGCGGGCCGTCCCATCGGACGCCTACCTCCCCGGCTACTCCGCCACGTTCGACTACTCCTCGGTATTCGCCTCGCTCCGCGACTTCCGTACCGCCACGGCGGTCGCCAGCTGGCCGGTCCGTCGCGGAAAGGTCATCGGCTTCACGGGCGACAGCGGGTATAGCGAAGCGCCGCATCTCCACTACGCCATCCGGCCCGCCGGCTCCCAAAATGCGCTCTGTCCCACCACCGAGCCGGGCTTCGAAGACAAGGGTTGGCTCTTCCGCGCCTGAGTTCACCCGGTGGTAGGGCTGCGGAGGAGGGCGGAAAGCGCGACGCTCGGTTCGGCGACAGGAAGTCAGTCCTCGATTGTTGCCAGTCCCTGACGCTCCAGCTGGGCCAGGTGGTCCAGCATTCCCTGGAGCACCTCCGGTGGATGACCCTCCCAGTCTTCGACCTCGCCCACGATCCGCAGCGGACTTCGGGTCCGGTACGACCTGGTGGGGTTACCCGGGAACCGCTTGTTCGTCAGATTGGGGTCGTCTTCGAAGGGGCCGGCAGGCTCGACGATGTAGATCCTTCCCGGCCCCTCGCCCCCGGCCAATTCCGCTCCCCAGATGGCGGCATCGAGGGTGGCACTGAAGTAGATGTTGTTCGACTTCCTGCCGTCCTCGAAGTTTGAGCCGTAGCCGGGGGTGAGCGTGTCGCCTATCTTCAAACTCGCTTTCGTCCCGTGGTAGAAGGGGCCTTCGACGTGATCGCAATGCTCGAAGGTGACGGGGATGTGGCTACCGGCGTCGTCCAAGATCGATCTCCTTTCTCGGCATCGTGGGAATGCAACGGGAACGCGTCGAGGCACCCACCATGCAATCTGAGAGGCGGTGCCGGGTCAACCCACCCCGCCCGCGAGGCGGGAAGAACCGTCGTGCTGTTCGAGGCCGATGACCACTTCCGGAGAGATAGCCAGACCGCAGTCCGGTAGCCCGCCGCCGCCTCGTAACACAAATGTTCGTTGACCCACCCTCCCCTCTCCTCGTAGCATCGGTTGAGCAACGACGGAACGCGGGAGGCCATGCCAAAGTTCATCTTCGTAACCGGTGGCGTGGTCAGCTCGGTTGGCAAGGGAATCACCACTGCCAGCCTCGGAAGAATCCTCAAGTCGCGCGGCATCTCCGTCTCCATCCAGAAACTGGATCCGTACCTCAACGTCGACCCCGGCACCATGTCGCCCTACCAGCATGGCGAGGTGTTCGTCACGGTTGACGGCGCCGAGACCGACCTGGACCTCGGCCACTATGAGCGCTTCATCGACCAGGACCTCACCCAGGCCTCGTCGATCACCTCGGGCCAGGTCTACCGGAACGTCCTCGAACGGGAGCGCAAAGGCGACTATCTCGGCGGCACCATCCAGCAGGTGCCCCACCTCACGAACGAGATCAAGTCCCGCATCTACAACGTTGCCGAAGTCACCGGCTGCGAGGTCCTCATCTGCGAGGTTGGCGGCACCGTCGGCGACATCGAAGGCGAGACCTTCATCGAGGCCATCCGCCAGATCCGCCACGAGCAGCCCCGCGATACCGTCCTCAGCGTCCACGTCTGCTTCCTGCCGATGGTCGGCGCCACCGGCGAACTGAAGACGAAGCCCACGCAGCACTCCGTCCGCGAGCTCCGCTCCAAGGGCATCCAGCCGGACGTCATCCTCCTGCGCAGCGACCACAACGTCTCGCGCGACATCTCCGAGAAGGTCGCCCTCTTCTGCGACGTCGACCCGCGAGCCGTCATCCCGATGGAGACCGTCCAGTCGATCTACGAGGTCCCGCTCCTCCTCGAAGAGCGCGGCCTGGGCGACTACGTCATCGAGCGGCTTGGCCTCCACGGCGGGCGCGATCTCGCCGAATGGCGCGAGATGGTCCAGAAGCTGAAGCACCCATCCGGCGTCGTCGAAGTCGCCGTCGTCGGCAAGTACGTCGAACTCCACGACGCCTACATGTCCGTGAAGGAATCGCTCGCCCACGCCGGCATCACCAACGAGGTCGACGTCGACATCCGCTGGATCCACGCCGAGACCCTGGAGGCCCGACCGGCCGCCGACGTGCTCGCGGGCGTGAGCGGGGTCGTCGTGCCCGGGGGCTTCGGCGAGCGGGGCTGGGAGGGCAAGGTCGCGGCCGCCGCCTGGGCGCGCGAGAACAAGGTGCCCTACCTCGGCCTCTGCCTCGGCATGCAGGTGATGGTTACCGAGTTCGCGCGCAACGTCTGCGGGATGAAGGGCGCGAACACCACCGAGATCGACCCCGAGTCGCCGTACCCGGTCATCAGCCTGCTCAACGAGCAAGAGGGCATCACCAACAAGGGCGGCACCATGCGCCTCGGCGCCTACCCCTGCAAGCTCGTCCCCGGGTCGCTCGCCGCGAACGCCTACCAGACCGACCTCATCAGCGAGCGCCGCCGCCACCGCTGGGAGTTCAACAACGCCTACCGCGACGTCCTGGCGAATGCCGGCCTCAAAGCCAGCGGCACGTCTCCCGACGGCTCGCTCGTCGAGATCTCCGAGATCTCCGGCCACCCGTTCATGCTCGGCACCCAGTTCCACCCGGAACTGCAGAGCCGGCCGAACCGCCCCCACCCGCTGTTCCGCGATTTCGTGGCCGCCGCGCTGAGGCACCGCGCCCAGGCCGCCGCCTCGGGCGAACCGGCCATCGTGTCCGCATAGTCGGCCCGGCCGGACCTTTCAGAGCCATTGCAATTCCTTAACACTCAACCGCGCGGCTCGTGCCGCATGGTACTGTTGCCGTGCCGAATTCTCGTGGCCCTGCCGCGAGAAGCGGGGGAACCATCACCTGGGGTGAATCCTTTCCACACGGGAAGGACGGCGACTTCCGACGCCGAACCCGTCAGCTAACCCCGCAGGCGTTCGGAGGAGTTGCTCGCCGCAGCCTCCTCGTTGCCCGGGCCGATGCGCGTCTCCGCGCCCGGTCCCCAGGATTGGAGGTTCGCCATGCAGTACGCCATCACCCCTTCGTCGCTCTCCGCGGCGCGCACCATTTCGCGCAAGGCCGAGTTCACCTCGACCGCCATTGCCGAGGCGGCTACCCGTCTCCGTTCGTGGGCGCTCATCTCCGGCGAGCAGATCACCGGCATGCCGTTCCTTCGCATCTCCGGCGAACTCCACTGCGAGGTCCACATCCCGGTCGCGGGCCGGGTTGTCCCGCACTCCGAGTCCGGCATCTCCGCCGAAGTCTCCGAAGGCGGGACCGCCATCGCCCTTCGCACCGTCCGGCTGGAAGAAGTGCGGCCCATCCTCCGCGAACTGACCGGCGAGATCGCCGTCGATTACGGCGTTGCCGGCCCGGTGGAGTTCCACCCGGCCTCCGCCGAATTCCGCCACGGGACGCTCATCTGGCCGGTGTATCGTCTCCCGCGTAAGCTCTCGCATTCCGAGAGCCCGCAGCTCGTAGAAGTCGGCGGTTAATCCGGGAGGTTCCCATGAAGACACGCGTTATCGCCATCTCCCGCCAGGTCGGTACGCTCGGGGAAGACGTCGCTCGTCTCGTCTCCGATGAACTCGGCTTCCGCCTGCTCGACTACCGTGTGGTCCAGGCCGCCGCCGAAGAGGCCGGCGTCTCGACGGAGACGATCGCCGAATCCGAGCACCGGCCTTCCTTCTTCACCCGTATCCTCGAATCGCTGGCGCGGAACCCCGCGGGGCCGGCCAGCGGCCAGTGGATGGAACCGCTCGACATGTCCGGCACCGCCCTCCTCACGTCCTCCGACTACCGCGACCTCGTGCGGCAGGTGGTGGAGGACTACGCCAGGCAGGGCGATGTCGTCTTCCTCGGCCATGGCGCCCAGTACATCCTGCGGGACCAGCCCGACGCCCTCCGCGTGCTGGTTACCGGGACGAAGAAGGCCCGCGCCCGCCGCGTGATGGCCGGCATGGTCTGCAGCGAGGAGCAGGCGATGGAAGTGGTCACCCGCACCGACGGGGAACGCACGCGCTACTTCAAGGACTACTTCGGCTTCGATTGGCTTTCGCCGGCGGTCTACGACCTGTGTGTGAACACCGACCAGCTGACCCCGGAGCAGGCCAGCCGCCTCGTCCTCTCCGCCGCCCGCATCCGGGAGACCGAACCCACGCTCGCCTAGGGCGAGCGTGGGACGGTGAGCCCCGCGCGACGAACCGGCTCGGCGAAACCGCGGCTCCCGCCGCGGGCAATCGCCCATCGTGCGTGGCCGACGCCCGCTCTCCGTTCCCTGTTCCCTGTTCGCCGCACCCTGTACCTTCGCCTCATGGACTGGTGGCGAATCATTCACGTGCTCGCGATGATCTGGCTTGGCGCCGGGTTGGGCGCGACCTACCCCCTCATCCTCAAGGCGTGGGCCTCGAAGGACCTCAAGTACCAGATGTACTGCCTGGTGGAGGCGGCCAACAACGAGACCCGCGTCCTCCTCCCCGGGGCCATGGCCACCGGCATCACCGGCTTCTTCTGGGCGACTGCCCAGGACTACAACTTCGTGAAGACCGGCTGGCTCGCCGCCCTTTCGGCCATCTACGTGGTCGTCTACTTCGTCTGCCTGCCGCTCATGGGTTTCGGCCTGCGCAGCGCCCGCCTGGTGTCCTTCCCGAGCGTGCTGTTCCATGGCGA
>CALMIW010000759.1 GCA_937864275.1 uncultured Dehalococcoidia bacterium | reverse complement strand
TGACTGTTCGGTCGAAACACTACTTGCGGCGCGATTGAGCGAGTGCTAAAACTACTGTGGGTCGCGCTGGATGCTGTGTCCGCTCCACACATCCACCGGCCCCTTTTTCATGCCCCGCGAGCGGGGTGGTTCGATTGGCCGCGAGAACCTAGACTTCTCGAACGTATGAAAGCTCTCCTTCTCCGCATCGCCCTTGTCTCCGCGCTGATGGTTTCGCTGGCGGCGTTCGCCCCGGCCGCGTTCGCACAGGAGCACGGCGACGAGGGTGAAGAAGCCACCCACGGCGATAGCTCCAGCATCATCGGCGGCCCCGACTGGGACGACGTGAAGAGCGTGACCATCTGGTCGCTCGTCGCCATCGGCGGCGGCTGCGTGGCCCTCGGCGTGCTCTACATGCTCAAGCGCAAGGTTGGCGGCTTCCCGGAGAACCCGGATTGGGTAGCCCCGATCACGATCATGCCCTCGAGCGGCCTCCCCCAGGACGACGGCGCCGGCCACGGGCACGATGCTCCGGATGCCCATGGCACCCACGCGCCCGCCCATTAGGGCTTCTCAACTCCCCCGCGCATTCGCTACGCTCGTACTGAAATCCTCCGCGAGGTAGCCGCGTGTACCTGGTAAACGGCCGCAAACTCGACCGTCTCGACGAGCTCCACAACTAACTTGCGTCCCGGCCCGCCGCCGTCCACTTCGATATCGGCGCGGGCGATGGGAGTTACGCGCTTCAGCATGCCCGCAGGCATCCGGGGACGGCCGTTGTCGCCGTCGAGCCGAACCACGCCAGCCTCGCCGAAGCAGCTCGACGCGCCGCGCGGGACAGGTCGAGCGCCAACGCGTGGTTCGTCCTGGGTTCACTCGAAGCGCTCCCGGGGCCCTTCGAGGGCGTCGCGTCGTCCGTCTCCATCTTGTTCCCCTGGGGGAGCCTGCTGCGCGCCGTCGTGGCGCCGGAACGCGACCAGCTCGCGCGCATCTCCCGGCTCTGCGCTCCGGGAGCCCGCATCGAGGTCGTCACGGCGATCGAGCCGGCAGCCGACGCCGGGGAGCTGAGGCGCCTTGGCCTCGAGGGTCTCTCCCTGGAAGCGACAGCACAGGGCTGGTGCGACGCGGGCTTTCGCGATGTCGCACTTGCCGCGCTGGACAACGACCACCCCTACCAGACCACCTGGTGGCGCAAGATCCGGCAGCGCAACGGGCGGACGGCGGTCCTGCTGTCTGCCCCCGCGCCGTAGGAGTTACTGCGACTGGTCGTCGACGCCCATGCCCTGCGAGGCCGCGTTCGCGCTGATCAGCGCCTCCCGCATCTGCGAGGCCAGGTCGGTCATCCCGCCGGGCGAATACGGCACGAAAATCGTGTTCGCCCGCGAGGACGCGCCGATCTCTTTCACGGTGTCGTAGTGCTGCGTCATCAGCACGAGCTGCATGATGCTCTCCGGCGTCGTCCCGGAGATGCTCTGGGCGAACTGGTCGACCGATTCGCGCAGGCCGTCGATGATCGCCCGCCGTTGGTCCGCGATGCCCTTGCCCTGCAGCGCCTTGCTCTCGGCTTCCGCTTCGGCCGCCTTCACCTTCAGGATCTTGTCGGCCTCGCCGCGCTCCTGGGCAGCTTCTCGCAGCCGCTTCGCCGCGTTGATCTCGTTCATCGACTCCTTGACCTTCTTGTCCGGGTCGATGTCGGTGACGAGCGCCTGGACGATGAGGTAGCCGAAGTTGTCCATCTCGCCCGAAAGCTCCTGCTTCACGGCGATGGCGATTTCGTCCTTCCGGTCGAAGACGTCGTCCAGTTCCATCTTCGGCACACGCGCGCGCACGACGTCGAAGACGTAGGCCGTGATCTGCACGGTCGGCCGGTCCAGGCGGTAGAACGCGTCGTACACCTTCTCCGGGACCACCATGAACTGCACGGCGACGACCGTGTGCACGAACACGTTGTCGAGCGTCTTCGTCTCGACCGTGACGTCGAGCTGCTGGACGCGAAGGTTAATCCGCCCGGCAACGCGCTCGATGATCGGGATCTTCACATGGAGGCCGGCGCCGGCCACCCGAGTGAACTTGCCGAACCGCTCGACAAGCGCTGCCGTCTGCTGTTCGACGGTGAAGAAGGACGAAAACAGCACGATGAGCGCCAGTACGGCGAACACGGCAAGGACGATGAGACCCGCTTCCATTGTGGTTTGGCCTTTCCGCCCTGCCGAGGCCAGGGCGCCCCCGAGATGCCGCCAGTATGCCACCTCCGGGCGAGGCCGGTCTGGCACTCCCTAGCCGAGCGTGGCCTGCCGGTAGCGCTCCAGCAGGCGGTTCAACTCCGCTTCCGGGTTCCGGTACCAGTTGGTGGCGAACGCGCGGTGGACGTTCCAGCCCATCCGGCTGAGGACGGCGGCCCGCGCCAATTCGCGGTCTCGGGCGGCCGGGGCGCCGAAGTAGTTCGGGCCGTCGCACTCGATAGCGAGCACGAAGCGCTCCGGGTCATCCGGGTGGCGGACCGCGATGTCGACCCGGTAGCCGCCCACGCCAACCCGCGGGACGCACTGCAGTCCGTTCGCCGCGGCTGCCGCCATCACCACCTCTTCGAAGGCGCTCAGCGGAATGGGTGCGTTCGTGCCGACGGCGGGCAGCGTGTCCGGGCCTCGTTCCGCGTAGTCCAGGTAGTCGCGCAGCCGGAGGGTCCCTACCGAGTTGGTCCGCGCGGTGTCGATGTCGCCCGAACGGATGCTGGAGACGAGGACGGTCTTCCACTTCGCCCGGGTGATCGCCACGTTCAGCCGGCGTTCGCCCTTCTCCTGGCCGAGCGGGCCGAAGTTGAGGATGAGCCGGCCGTCGGCATCCTTGCCGTAGCCAACGCTCAGGACCATCACGTCCGATTCGTCGCCCTGGACGGTCTCCAGGTTGCGGACAAGTCCGCCGCCGTCGAGCCAGCCGCGGATCAGCGGGTCCAGTGCCGCGGCCGCCTCGATCTGTTCGAGGATCTCCGCCTGCTGGGCCAGCGACATCGCCGTAATCGCGACCTGCCGCCGGCCCTCCGAGGCTGCCAGTTCGCGGCGCAGGACTTCGATGACGCGGCCCGCCTCGGCGGGGTTCGCCCGGCTCTGCCCCCGCCCGTAGACGGCCTCGTCCACGAATTCGAAGCGGACGCCCGAGTCGGGACGGACGCCCCAGGCATCCGGGTAGGCGATCAGCCGGCCGTCGTAGAAGTGCACGTTCGAGAACGCGATCAGCGACTCGTCCCGCGACCGGTAGTGAGCCCGCAGCATGGTCGACGGGAGCAACGGAGCCGCCTCGTCGAGCACGCTTTCGAAGGTGACGTCCGCCTCCTGCGACTGGTCGTCCGCGAGCGGGCTGATCTCCTTGTTGAAGAAGTTCGTCGGGGGCATCTGGCGCGAGTCGCCAACGACGATCGCCTGCTCGGCCAGGCTGAGCGCGACCACCATGTCCGGCGTCGGGATCATGCTCGCCTCGTCGACGATGACGGTGTCGAAGCGGTAGGTGTCGCCGTTGCCGTGGCAGAGGTACTGCGCCGCCGCAAGCGGGCTCATCAGGAGCGTCGGCTTCAACAGCTGGACCGCTTCGCGGCTGTTGCCGAGCATCGTCCGCAGGGCTGGCCGGCGCTTCGCGTGGGCATACTTCACCAGCGGCGCCATCGACCGGTGGTTCACCGAGCGGGGGCGGCGCGTGCGCACATTCGCGAGCACCTGCGTCCGCGCCCAGCCGATCATCTCCCCGTCGAGCCGCGCGAAGGCGTCGGTCAGGCGCACATGGTGCTCGGGCGGCAAGGTCAGTCCCCCCTGCAAGAGCTCGTCGGCCCAGCCGCCGTAGACCGTTGCCGGGATCACGGAAGCGAGCCGCCGGTGCGCCGTGGGGTCGGCGAGGACGGCGGCGAATGCCGGCCGCATCTCCAGCGGCTCCGTCGCCTTCAGCACGCCTGCGATCTCGGTCAACACCGGCAGCTGCTCGATAGCGGGCAGGAGAGCGTTCGCCCACGCCTAAATCTCCGAGACCGCCGCGTCGGCCGGGGCGGCAGGGCCGAACGCCTCTGCCGCGACCTGGATCGCCCCGATGG
>CALMIW010000758.1 GCA_937864275.1 uncultured Dehalococcoidia bacterium | reverse complement strand
GAGATAAGGCCACGTGACTGGAGTTCAGACGTGTGCTCTTCCGATCTGGCGGGTTGGGGGCCTCCGGCCAGCACGGCGGCGGGCATGGCCGCGGCGGCGGGGACGAGGCCACCACCGAGGATGGCCGTCGCGCAGGCGACTTCGAGAGGGATGGGGCTGGCAGGGTCGAGGCGGAAGTCGGCGCGGGCGAGTTCGGCGACGGCGCCTGTGAGCTTGCGGACGCCGTTGGCGGCGACCGCCTCGGTCACGAGGTCGGCGTAGGGGTGTTCGGGGCGAGGCGCCTTCTTCAGGACGTCAGGGAGGATGTCACGAATGAGGTCGATGGTCGCGCGGGTGAACCTGGCGATATCGACGCCGTCATCGGCGACGGAGCGAGCTATTTCGAGCGCCGCGCCGAGGTCGTCCTCGAGGATGGCGCGGACGAGGCCTGCGGTGCGGGCATCGTGGACCTGGCCCATGGCAGCGAGCACATCGTCGACGGTCGGGTGAGTGCCGTAGCGGGCAGCGATCTGCTCCATCATGGTGATGGCGTCGCGAAGCCCGCCCCGGGACTGGACGGCGATGGCGGCGAGGCCCTCGGGAGGGAAATCGAAACCCTCTTCGCGGGCGATCAGCTGGAGGCGGGCAACGCTCGCCTCGTTGTTGATGCGGTGGAAATCGTGGCGCTGGCAGCGCGAGATGATGGTCGCGGGCATCTTGTGCAGTTCAGTGGTCGCGAGGATGAAAACGGCGTGGGGGGGCGGCTCTTCGAGGGTCTTCAGGAGGGCATTGAAGGCGCCGTCGGTGAGCATGTGCACTTCGTCGAGGAGGTAGACCTTCCGCTTGAGGTCGGAGGGGGCGAAGGCGATCTTCTCGCGCAGCTCGCGGATATCCTCGATGCCGCGGTTGCTGGCGGCATCCATCTCGATGAGGTCCAGGGCCGAGCCGTTGAGAATGGCGATGCACGAGGGGCACTCGTTGCAGGGCTCGCCGTCCTTGAGGTTCGAGCAGTTCAGCGCCCGGGCGAGGATGCGGGCGGTGGTGGTCTTGCCGGTGCCGCGTGGACCGCTGAAGAGGTAGGCGTGGGCGACCTGACCCGTGGCGAGGGCGTTGCGAAGCGTCCGCACGATGTGATCCTGCCCTGCGACTTCATCGAAGCCGCGCGGGCGCCATTTCCCGTAAAGCACACGCACCCCGGAATCGGAACGAATAGGCCCAGTATAGAACAGATGTGTCGACCGAACGACCGCGAATTAGTGCTGGTGGACCAGTTTCAGGTCGCCCAGGTAGTGCTCCTCGCGGGCACGCATCACGGCTTCGTCTTCGGGGCTGGTGACGTGGTCGTAGCCGCAGAGATGGAGGATGCCGTGGGTGAGGAGGTGGGCCAGTTCGGACTCGAGCGGATGCCCGGCGGCCTCCGCCTGGCGGATGGCGGTCGGGAGCGAAATGGCGATGTCGCCGAGGAGCTTCTCTTCGGAGAGGCCCTGGACGAAGTCATCCGCCTCATCCGGGAACGAGAGGACGTCGGTGGGTTCATCGATGCCGAGGAACTGGTGGTTCATCGCACGGATCTCGTCGTCGTCGATCACGAGGATGGCGAGGGAGGTACCGGCATCGACGTTCTCGCCGCCCATGACACGAGCGGCGAGATGGTGGAGCGCCTCGACATCCAATCCGGGCGCTTCGATGGCTACTTCGATCGAGATGTCGTAGGGGAGCTCGTCGTACACGGAATCAGCTTACCGTGCGGAGGGCTTCCACCGCGTTTTCGGCTGCCGAGATGAGCGGCATGGGGATGATGCCGAAGATGAGGACGCCAAGCGTGGTCGCACCGAGGGCCACGGCGATGGACGGGGATGTGGAGAAGCTCTTTCCGTCCTCCGCTTCGCCGAGGAACATCTGGCGCGCGACCGAGAGGTAGTAGTAGCCGGAGATGACACTGTTGAGGACGCCGACGATCACCAGCCAGAGCAGGTCGGCGCGCACGCCGGCGTTGAAGATGTAGAGCTTGGCCCAGAAGCCGGCTGTCGGAGGGATGCCGGTGAGGGATACCAGGCAGAAGGCGAGCCCGAGGGCGAGGAGCGGCGAGCGCTTCCACATTCCCGCGTAGTCCTTGATCTGGTCGCTGTCGATCTTCTGGGAGATGGCGATGATGGCGACGAAGGCACCGAGGTTGGTGAAGGCGTAGGAGGCCGTGAACAGGAGGACGCCGCTGCCGCCGAGGGTGAACTCGTCGCCCGTGACGGAGATTGCGGCGAGGCCGATCATGAAGGTGCCCGCCTGGGCAACCGAGCTGTACCCGAGCATGCGCTTGATATCGGTCTGGACGACGGCCATCAGGTTGCCCAGGGTCATCGAGACGGCGGCGATGATGGCAAAGATCATCGACCAGTCGTCACTGAGGAACTCCGCGCCGAGCGCTTCGAAGAAGATGCGGGTGACGACGGCGAAGGCTGCAGCCTTCGAACCGACAGAAAGGAACGCGGCGACGGGGGTAGGCGCACCCTGATAGACATCCGGCACCCACATCTGGAACGGAACGACGGCCATCTTGAAACCGAAGCCGGCGATCAGGAGCACGGCCGAGAGGACCAGGAGGGAGCGGTACTGCTCGCCGGTCGCTTCCAGGCTTGCGGAGATTTCGGTCAGCATGGTGGTCCCTGTCAGGCCGTAGAGGAGGGCCATGCCGTAGAGGAGGAGCGCGGAGGCGATGGCGCCAAGGAGCAGGTACTTCAAGCCGGCTTCGCTGGACTTCTTATCCTTGCCCCAGCCCGCGAGGATGTACTGCGGGATCGAGGAGAGCTCGAGGGCGAGGAAGATGGTGATGAGATCGCGGGCGGCGGAGAGGAACATGAGACCGCCGCAGGTGGTGAGCAGGAGGGCGTAGTACTCCCCCTGGCCGCGGCCCTCGCGGTTTACCCAGTCGATCGAAGCGAGGACGACCGTGGCTGTGATGCCAGCGAAGAGGAAGTAGAAGAAGACGGCGTACTTGTCGAGTGCGAGGGTACCGCCGAACGCTTCCTGGTAATCGCCGCGGCCGGCCCAGGAGAGGGTCCAGAGGGCGGAAACGGCGAGGCCCAGGAGGGCGATGATCGGGAGGTAGCGGCGCTGCTGCGGCATGAGGCCATCGACCAGCAGGACGATGCCGGCGGTGGCGAGGACCGCGAACTGGGGACCTACGAGGTCGATTCCGTTCACGATTCCACCCTCACCATAATCGAGTCAATCGCGGGCTCGAGCATGTCCATCATGATCGCCGGGTAGACGCCAAGCAGGATGACCAGGGCAACGAGACCGACGACAACGGTGTGTTCCCACCAGTGGTGGGCATCGGTCACCCCGTCCCATTCGTGCTTGACGGGGCCGAAGACCACGCGCTGCAGCATCCAGAGGACGTAACCGGCCGAGAGGACGACGCCGACGATCGAGGCGAGGACGGCCCATTCGAACCGTTCGAACGCCCCCAGGAAGACGGTTACCTCGGCGATGAAGCCAGCCATGGCAGGGAGGCCGAGGCTGCCGAAGCCGGCGAAGACCATGCCCGTGGTGATCAGCGGCATCTGACGGGCGAGGCCGCCGAGGCGGGAGGTTTCGCGGGGGTGCGTGCGTTCGTACATGAGGCCGACCATGAAGAAGAGCATGCCGGTGATGAGGCCGTGGGCGAGCATCTGGTAGGCGGCGCCGGTGAGCCCGGTGTCGCCGAGCGCGCCGATGCCAAGGAGGACGAGGCCCATGTGGCTCACGGAGGAGTAGGCGATGAGCCGCTTCACGTCGGTCTGGCGGAGGGTGATGAATGCGCCGTAGAGGACGCTAATCGCGCCGATGGCGGCGAACCAGATGTCCCAATCGGCGGCGACGTCCGGCATCATCGTGACGCACATGCGGATGATGCCGTAGCCGCCCATCTTGAGGAGCACGCCGGCGAGCATGACGGAGACGGCCGTCGGCGCATCGCCGTGGGCGTCTGGCAGCCAGGTGTGGAGCGGGACGATGGGAAGCTTCACGGCGAAACCGATGAAGAGGAAGAAGAACACCCAGCCCAGCGGGATGAGCGTATTGCTGAACTCGGTCTGGCCGAGGACTTCGATGTCGAACGTGCCCGCGTTGAAGGCAAGGACAAGGATGCCGACGAGCATGAAGGCCGAGCCGGCGATCGTGTAGAGCACGAACTTGGTGGCGGAGTACTCCTTGCGCCCCGAGCCCCAGACGGCGATCAGCAGGAACATCGGGAACAGTTCGAGTTCCCAGAAGAGAAAGAAGAGCAGGAAATCGAGCGCGACGAAGACGCCGACGACCGAGCTGGCCAGGAGCATGAGGCAGGCGAAGTAGGCGCGCGGCCGAACGGTGACACTGAACGAGACGAGCACGGAGGCTACCGTCAGGCAGGTGGTCAGGAGGACGAGCGGCATGCTCAGCCCATCGACGCCGAGGAAGTACTGGAGGTTGAACTGGCCGATATCGACCCACTCATGGCGCTCGACGAACTGGTAGCCCTCGCCGTCGAGGTCGAAGGCGAAGAACATCTGCACGGAGAGCGCGAGCATGGCGGAGGCGGCGGCGAGGGCGACCCACTTCGCGTTCTGTTCCATCGGCTTTGGGAGCAGGAGGATGGCCGCGGCGGCTACCGCAGGGAGGAAGACGAGGACTGACAGCTCTGGCACCGCGCGCCCTCCTACAGCGGGTTCGCCGCGTAGACCGCGACGACGATAACGAGGATTCCGGCAACGATGCCAAGGCCGTAGCCCTGGACCTGGCCGGTCTGGATAGTCCTGAGGCGGGAGCTCGCTTCGCGGGCGACGCGGCCCGTGCCGTTCACGATCCCATCGACGACGTACTTGTCGTTCGCCTGGAGGAGGCGGTTCCAGCCGCCCTGCATGATGCGGGTGACGATGACGTCTTCGTAGAGCCTGTCGAGGTAGTACTTGTTCTCGAAGACGATGGCGAACGGTGCGAAGGTCGAGCGGATGGACTCGGAGGTCACCCACTTCTTCATGTAGATGGCGTAGGCCGCGCCGATACCGGCGAGGGCGACGATCGACGAGCTGATGGCGATGCCGATTTCGAAGGTGCTGCCGTGGCCGTGGACTTCGGGGAGCGCGGCTTCGATGAAGTCCTTGAACAGGTGGTCGTAGGCGAGCCAGCCGGCGGCGATAGCGGGGACGGCGAGGAGCACGAGCGGGAGCGTCATCACCCAGGGGGACTCGTGGGGGTGGGCCGGGTCGCCGTGGAAGTGGGAGTCCTCATCGTGGTGGTCGACGGGTTCGCCGCCTTTGTACTCGCCGAAGAACGTCAGGAAGATGGCGCGGAACATGTAGAAGGCGGTCATGAAGGCGACCACGAGGCCGATGGCCCAGAGGGCGCGGTTCTCGCGCCAGGCATCGAGCAGGATTTCGTCCTTCGACCAGAAGCCGGCGAGCGGGAAGATGCCGGCCAGGCTGAGCGAGCCGATGAGGAA
>CALMIW010000757.1 GCA_937864275.1 uncultured Dehalococcoidia bacterium | reverse complement strand
CCGCCGCGAGCCATTCGGCCTCGTCGCGGCAGGCGATGGCCACCCAGCGGTCCGGCGAGTTCACCGATTCCGGGTCGTCGGCGCAGCGGAAGGCCCCGTGCGGCGAGTAGGAAGGGTGGCGATTCCCCGTCCGCGTCGGGTTGGTGCCGTTGATCAGGTGCTCCGGCACGGCAGTGCCAAGGGTGTTCACCACCGATTCGAGTTGGGGAAGCTCGACGCACTGGCCCTTCCCGGTCCGGTTGCGGTAGCGGAGCGCCGCCAGCATCGCGGTGACGGTGTGGCCCGGGTTTACGACATAATCAGGGTAGTTCGTCCCGATGCCGAAGGGCGGGCGGTTCGGGAAGCCGGACATCTCGCTGATGCCGGTCACCGGTGTCAGGACGGCGCCGAATCCGAGGTAGTCCCGGTGCGGGCCTTCCATGCCCTGCATCGGCGCGTAGGCGGCGATGATCTTCGGGTTCACCTTCGCGATCTGCTCGTACCGGAGGTTCCACTTGTCGATGACGCGCGGAGTGAAGTTCGTCAGGAAGAAGTCGCACTTCTCGATCAGGCGGTAGCCGATCTCCTGGCCTTTCTCTTCATTCAGGTTCAGCTGGAGGGAGAGCTTTCCGGCGTTGAAGTTGTTGTAGTAGCCGGAGACGTTGAAGCCGCCCTTGAACGTGCCGTCCGGGTTCATCGCGAAGGGGTGCGCCCGGCGGAGCCCGTCGGGCTTCGCCTCCGATTCGACGCGGATGACTTCCGCGCCGAACTGCGCGAGCGTGTTGCCGGCAATCGGCCCGGCCCCGAACCAGGAAAAGTCGCCGACGCGCAGGCCTTCGAGTGGTTTCTTGCTCATCTTCGTCTCCTCAGAGGGCCGCAAGGACGGCTTCGGTGTGTTCGCCGAGGCGCGGCGGGCGGGCGACCACCGCGGGAGTCTCGGACAGCCGGTAGGGCGGCCCCGGGAACTCCATCGGCGGCCCGGCCGGCGCTTCCGGGAAGCGGACGTACCAGTTGCGCGCGCGCAGCTGGGTGTTCTCCGCGAGGTCTTGCGGTCGCGATACGATGCCGATCAGGAGCCTTCGCTCCTGGCCCTGTTCGTAGGCTTCCCGCGCGGTCTTCCCGGCGAAGAAGCGCCCGATGACTTCGTTGATGTGCGGCAGGTGTTGGATCACGCTCGCGGCTTCCGCGGGGTTGCTCATGAGCTGGGTGAGCCAGCCCATGTTCATGTTCCCGATGATGGTGCGGTAGGGCTCGTCGTCGAGGTCGCCCTGTTGGCCCTCTTCGCGCATCCAATCGAGGAGTTCTGGAAGGTCGCCGCCGGCTGGGGCGATGATGAAGAGGAGGATATAGCCGTCCTTCACCTTCAGCGTACCCGCCCCGGGCAGCTTCAGCGGGAGCGATCCCGTCTCGCCGGTGCGTGTGCGGTTCTTCTTCTGGAAGTCCCAGGTTTGCATCGCGGTTTCCTGCGACATCGAGACGGCTTCTTGCGCCGAGACGTCGACTCGCTGGCCCTCGCCCGTCGCTTCCGCATGGAGCAGCGCGATCATCGTGCCCTGGGCGGCGTGGATGCTCGCCGAGATGTCGGCCTGGCGGCCGTAAATCATGTTCGGCGGGTCAGTTGGCTCGCCGGCAAGCGTCATGATGCCGCCCATCGCCTGGCCGACGATGTCGGAATAGGCCCAGTTGGCGTGCGGTCCCGTCTGGCCGAAACCGGTGACCGACGTGTAGACGAGCGACGGCTTCAGGGCGTGAAGGTCTTCGTAACCGAGGCCGCGCGCGCCGAGGTACCCCACCGGGCAGTCCTCGATCACGATATCGGCCGAAAGCGCCAGTCTTCGGGCAGTCTCTTTTGCGTTCGGCAGGTCCAGGTCCAGCACCACCGACTTCTTGGAGGTGTTATGCACCCAGAAGGCGAGGCTGGCATCGGCGTCGTTCTCGAAGCCCGTCACGAACGGGCCAACGTGGCGCTGGCGGCCGCCGCCCGGCGGTTCGACCTTGATGACCTCGGCCCCAAGGTCGGCGAGCAGCCTTCCGCAGTAAGAGCCGACTTCGTCGGTGAATTCGATGACGCGGACGCCTTCAAGGGCGCGATCTGTCATGCTCTAGGCCTCCGGTACCGCGGTGACGCGAGCCGCCAGGGTGCGGCCGAGGATCTCGGCGGCGCCTTCCACCATGTCGTGCAGGATCGCCGCGGCGGGCCGCACCTGCGTCAGCATGCCCGATGCCTGTCCGGCGGCGTTCATCAGGAGGTCTTCCCGGCCCGCCTTCCGCGCCGAGTAGACGAGGTCGCCGACCAACATGCCCTGGAGGCCCATCGGGAGCGCCTGGATGCCGGAAGCTTCCCACGCCTCGATGAGCGGGTTGTTGATGTTGCGCATCGTCTTGCCGCTGTACAGGCGCGTGATCTTGGTGTCCTCGTCGCCCGCCGCGAGTACCCGCTGCTTCTGCGTGTCCGGCTGGTTCGCCTCTTCAGCGACCAGGAAGGCCGTGCCGCACCAGACGCCAACCGCGCCCATCGCCAGGGCCGCGGCAAGTCCGCGTCCGTCGGCGATGCCTCCAGCTGCGATCACCGGCGTCGGCGAAACCGCGTCGATCACCTGGGGGACGAGCGCCAGCGTCGCGATCCGGCCGGTGTGGCCGCCCGCTTCCGTGCCCTGCGCAACGACCGCATCCGCGCCGATGCCTGCCACGCGCTTCGCGTTCTTCACGTTGCCGACCAGGCAGAGGACCTTGGTCCCGTTCGCCTTCAGGCGATCCATCCATGGCGCCGGGCTGCCCAGGCCGGAGGCGAAGACCTCGACCTTCTCCTCGATGACGACTTCCATCTGCCCGTCCGACATGCCGCCGCCCGCTCGGCGGGCCGGTGCGGCCGTGGCCGCTGGCCGGGGCGCTTCGTGCCACTCGATGCCGAGGCTGCCGGCGATCCGCTTGAGGCCCTCCGAGGTTTCCTTCGGGATGAGATCCCGCGGGTCCGGGGGCATCTCGCCGCTTGCGGCGCCGCCCATGTAGTTCGAGGGCAACAGGAGGTCGACCCCGAACGGTTTGTCGGTCATCGACCGGACTTTGTTGATCTCCTCGCGGAGCCGCGTTTGGCTGAGGGGCCGCCCGCCGATGACGCCGAGACCACCGGCCTTCGAGACAGCGGCGACCAGTTCGGCCGTTGCAACGGGGCCCGTCAGGCCGCCCGCAACGGGGCCCATCCCGGCAAGGATCACGGGATACTCAATCCCCAGCATGTCGCAGAGTTCAGTCCGCAGGACCGGGCGTGCCATGGCACACCTCCACCCAGATTTTGGCCCGAGTATACGGGAGCAGGGGCAACACTGAAGGGTCGTTCGAATTCGCCTAGACCGCCGCGCGGGCACCGGCGAAGATTGGACGGTGAACAGTCCCGTTACGCCGTGGGTCCTGGCCGGGCGCATCCTTTCTATCATCGGGATGGCCTTCTTCGCCGCCGTGGCGATCCTCCTCTTCATCATCCCGGAATGGACTCTCGGGATCATTGCGCTCCTGCTCTTCTTTCCCTTCCTCGGGCTCATCGTTCTGGTCGAGCGTTACCAGTCGAAACACGGGATGATCGGGCCCGAAACCGAATCGGACCGTGCTGAGTAAGCATCTCTTCGCCTCCCTCGTTGCCGGGGCGGTCGCACTCTCCGCCTGTTCGACCGGGGAACCGGAGGACGACCCGATTGACCGGCGCCTCTGCACTGCCGAGGAGGTCGGCATCGACTTCATCGAGCTCACGCGAGGGGAGTTCACGCCGCGTGACCTCGCCGATTTGAGCGATGACGGCGACGGACGCGAGCGCGTGTACGAGGCCGCCGGCATGGAGCGTGGGCGCTTCGTCTACTACAAGCAGGCGCTGCCGAGGCCGCCGTTCGAACCGCCGGTCGATATCGTTTGCCAGGTCATCGAATTCGAATCGCCAGACCAGGCGGCGGACTATGCCGATGGGCTGGACGAGGTTTACCCGGCGATCCAGGTCGCGGGCATTGCCTGGCTCCCCGAGGACCGCCACACGGTCGAAGATGTCGAGCCCGGCATCCGGAGGGTCACCATCGACGGCGTGGGCCGGACGGTGTCGGTGCTCGTCGGTTTCGCGGCGCATGACCGCTACTTCACGTCGGTGTACGTCGGTTCGGAGGGCGCACCGCCCACGATCGAAACCCTGCGCCGGTTGCAGGCCGGCGCCGCGGGAAGCGCCGACTAGCAAGAAGCCCCCATCCGTTGCCGGTGGGGGCTTCGCAAGAGTCGCGGGCGTGCGGGCTACTTTTCTTCGACGGTGATCGTGGAGATCGTGATCGGCGGGTTGGGCTTGTCGCCCGCGCCCACGGGAGAGGCCCCGATGGCGTCGACGACGTCCATGCCGCTGACCACTTCGCCGAACGGATAGAACTTGTTCGCGCTCGGGTTGTTGTAGTCCAGCGCCGTGTTGTTCTTCAGGTTGATGAAGAACTGGCTGCCGAACTCGCTCGCCCCGGAGACCTTGGCCATCGAGATGGTGCCGCGGGTGTTGGCGATCTCATTCGGTTCGTCCTTCGTCGTGTAGCCGGGGCCGCCGCTGCCGGTTCCAGTCGGGTCGCCGCCCTGAATGACGAAGTCCTTCACCACGCGATGGAAGAGGATGCCGTCGAAGAAGCCCTTCTGCGCAAGGAAGACAAAGCTGTTCACCGTGTTCGGCGCCTTGTCGGCGTAGAGCTTGATGACGATATCGCCCTTCGAAGTCTTGACCGTCGCCGTGTACTGCTTCGTCGTGTCGATGACGCTGTCCGCCGCGGTGAACGACTTGGCCGTCGAACTCGCGGAGGGACTCGCCGTCGCCGAGCCGTCGGGCGTCGCCGTAGGCGTTGCCGTCCGGATGTCGTCGGCGTTGGCGTCGTTGCTGCTGCCCCGGTTGGTCAGGATGGCGGCGACGATCATCGAAGCGATGACGAGCACCCCGAACGCCGCGAACAGCTTCACGTTGCTGAGGATGTTCATCGGGAAGCCCGGCTTATAGATGTCGCTGGGGTTGGTGTTGCCGAGCTGGTAGGACCGCCTGCGCGATGGTTCCTGCCGCAGGTGCTGCAGCTCGCGCTTTCTCTTCTTGGCCAAGTGGTCAACCTCTTCTTGGGGGCGGCGGGGTTGGCCGCGCACGTGTAGCAAGTATACGAACGAGGTTCGTAAGGGCCATGCAAGTCCGGAAACGGCGGAGAAAAGCGCCCCCGATGAGGGGGACGGGGGGACCGGGCGTCAGGGCCCCGGTGCGGCTTGGCTGCCCGGTCGGGTCCCCGTGACGGATCGCCCTTCCGGCCAGCGCGAACACGACCAGGGTCAGGACCCAGAGTCCGATGCTCACCAGCGGCGAAATGTTGGCCACGGTGCCACCGTGGTAGAACTGGTAGCTGCCCATGAAGTGCACTTCGGGACTGCTGAGATAGATCGCCGCCGGGGCCAGCAGCCGGAGCAGGCCGAGGGTGCCGGCCACGGCCGCGCTAGTCCGCGTCGAGCGGTCGCCGGAGCACATCCAGCCGAATGCCGGCAGGTTGAGGAGTCCCGGCAGGAGCGTCAGGGAGGACTCAAGGCGGGGGCAGGCCCACTCCTTGTCCCAGCCGGAGTCGTACACGGCCTGGCAAGCTCCGGCGGGAGTATCGACCCCGAATGCGTGGTAGAGGGACGCGTTGTAGGCCCAGCCGTCGGTCATGGCGCCGAGCAGGATCTGCTGGAGCGGGACGGTGATCGCCGGGAGTACGACCACCACCATGAAGGGCAGGGGCCAGGTGACTCCTCGCCGTGTCGCGCTGGCGGCCACATAGGCCAACAGGAGGAGTACAGGCGCGCCGAACGCCAGTCCCGCTGGTCCCGCTACGGCGCCGACGGAAACAGCGAGCGCAAAGAGCGGGAACATCCCGAACGTCGCAGCAATTGCCTTTCTGGACATGCCCTCCCTCGCACTCCTCTCTTCCTACTTCACTTTCACCCCTTCGAAAATCAGCGAGACCGTGCCTTTCGGGAACCCGTCGAGGTTCATCGCGTCCGGGTCGTCGGCCTCCACGAGGACGCGGATCGTGACGCGGCCGGTCATGTTGTCGCCGGAGAGCCTCCCGTCGACGATGCGGTCATGGCCGAGATCGACCGTGTAGATGCCGAAGAAGTGGTCGTTCTGGAACTGCAGCCAGCGCTGGCCGTCTGGCGCGTCCGCATCCACCTGGGTGGCGACGAGGATGCCGTTCTTCGGGTTTCTGTCGGGGCCGGTGAGGGCCGCCTCCAGCGTGCCCGTCGGTGCCCCATCCGGCGTGTAGAAGACGAGATAGCACGAAGACGGCGCGGATTGGCAATTCATGATGGACTCCGGCGCGAGCGCACCTTCGTCCCATGCCTTGAGGACGCTCCTCGCGCCATCGGGCCACCAGGTCACCTCGAAGCGGTTGAGCCGGTAGACGTTGCCCGGCGCCGTCGTCGAGGCGTCGTACAGGTGCGTCTTCGCTGATTCCGCGTCCTCCGTATCGCCGCGCACCACGCGGTTCGGCACGGTCGAGAAATCCACCTCGAAGGTCAGCCGCGGCGACTCATCGCTGTGGGCGGAGACGGTTCCCGTCAGTTTCGTCCGGAGGACGCCGCCGTCGGCGGCCTGGGCCTCGCCGCGGTAGACCTCGGGCACGCCTTCGCCAGGGTCGTCGCCGGGGTCTATCCCCTCGCGCGTCAGCCTCACCGCTACATAGGCGGTGTCCTTGTCGTCGGTGCTCAGGCGCGCGCCTTCCTTTTCCAGGACGAACAGGTTGCGCTTGCCGTCCGGTGTTTCCAGGCGAAGGATCAAGCCGTAGTCCTCGAATTTCGGGTTCGGCCCGAGCTCGTACTCGATCGCGATCGCGTTCAGGACGTCTTTCGGGATGGCGACGCGGATCGCCTGCCCGTCCGGCTGGGTCCGGATGATGCCATCAGGCCACTTGTCCTCGACGTACTCCTCCCACCCCAGGTCGCGCATGCTCGTCTTACCGAGCGTGAGTCCGAACTCGGGCGCCTGGCCGGCTTCGAAGTCCTTGTGAAGGTTCGGAGCCCCGCGGTAGGTGTTGAACTGCTGCAGGTTCCACGCCATGACGCGCGTCCGCGTCGCCGGGTAGGCCGAATCGGGCTGCCGGGCGGGCCCGCGCACCGCCGCGATGACCTGCAGCGGCGGGATCTGCTGCGCGTAGAACCAGTTGCACGAACCCCGGATGCAGTAGGCCTGGCTCCCGGCCGTCACCTGGCGGACATCCTTCAGCATGTACCAGTCGGTGTTGGCGACTGCGTAGGAAAGGGCCGCGCTATAGAGGAACTGGGCGATTCCGGCCCTCTGGTTCTTAATGTTGAACTCGCCGACGAACGTCGTGCGCACCGCTTCCTCGGTGGCGTCCATGTAGAGTTGCCCGGCTTCGAGCGCGGTGCCCGCGGCTTCGATGCCCGCGTACACGTAGGGGTCGCCGGCCGTCTCCTCCGCGTTCTGGTACCAGTCGAACACCTGGTCGGCCACC
>CALMIW010000756.1 GCA_937864275.1 uncultured Dehalococcoidia bacterium | reverse complement strand
CGGCGGCCCGGCGGTGGCCGAACGGGAAGAACAGCGCGGCATCGCCGGGCTGCTTGAGGTAGTGGGCGAGGGCGGCTCCCTTGGCGCCCGGAACCCCCGGGAGGATGCCATCGAGGCCCTTCAGCGCCTCGACGATCCTGCCACCTACACATTCCTGGAAGAGGGCCTTCGCACGGGGGAGTACCCTGGCGGCGAGCACGTCTCCGTTTGGGAGGTCCTCGACACTCTCGGCGCTGTTGGCGGAGCTCCGGCCGCGCCAATTATCATCGACTGGGCTCGAGCCACCTACGAACCGGGTACGGGCCAGAGATGGCCTGACGCGACCATCGTCGATGCACTCACCGCCATTGGCTCCGATGCCGATGAGACCCTCGCTGCGGTGATCGAATCTCCCCTGCTGAGCGTCACGGCCGACGGTCGCGACGCCAAGACGACCGATGACTATCTCCGAGGGGTGGCTTTCAAGGCCCTGGGTGGCGCCAGTGCCCCTGAAGGCCAACGCCCGGTTTCCACCGGCCCCATCGGTTCAGACCGAGCCGAACAGGCACTGCTCACCGCGCTCCGAGCGGAACCATTCTGCGAACTCGGGGAGTGTTCTTCGTGGGGAGAAGCGGCCGGGTTGGCAATCGTGCGTCGGCGCCAGGCCGACCCCACGCCGGTCTTCGCCCTGTTGGAGGACCCGAGTTCGGTCCGCGTCTACTCCGGGCTGGTCCAGCTCGGTCTTCCGGGTAGCGAACCGCAACTCATCGCCGCATTGGAACGCAATGCAGCGTCCCTCCGGCTGGCCAAATCGATGTCCGAAGTCTATGTCAACTCCGGCAACGATCTGCTGGAGGCTGCCGGGCGTGCCTGGTTCCACGCGAACGGCTACTGGGATTCCCGGCGTCTGCACCACCGGCAACTGCGAAGAGTTGGAGCTCTGGGGGACGCTCAACGAGCCCGACTGAACCGGCTTTACGTTCCAGGCAACATGAACGCTGCCACAACCCGCATGTGTTCTGTCAGCCGGGGACTCACCCTCCGACGATAACTCGCGTCTTCAGATTCGGCTACACCCACTGGAATCAGAGGACCCACAACAATGCGGGCACTTCTACTTCGGTTCCGGGTCCAGCTCGGCGCCCGGGAGGTCCTGGCGGCACCCGGCGGGGCGCCGGGATGATCGACGCCGGGCGGCACCGGTAGACTGCCCCGGCGTGGAAGTCATCAAGAATGCCAACCTTGCGCTCCGCTTTTCACTCGAACTCTGCATGCTTGCGGCGCTTGCAGCGTTCGGGCTCCACCTCGGCGGTGCGGTCTGGTCCCAGACCCTCCTCAGCGTTGGCCTGCCTGTCCTCGCCGCGACGATCTGGGGGCTGCTGGTCTCGCCCAAAGCGAAAGTCCGGGCGCACCCGCTCGTTCAGTTGGCCGTGGAAGTGGCTCTCTTCGGCCTCGCGGCATTCGGATTATTCGCAATGGCACGGCCGTTCCTTGGCACGGCGTTCGCGGTCCTGGCCGTCCTGAGCCGCGCCATCAAGGGCTGGTTCGACGCCCAAGACGCCTCATCACCGCCCGCCTTTACCGGTGAGCACACATAACCCCGCATCCCAGATCGGCCATGTTCTGTCGCCTCGGAATCCACCGGGCGACGATAAAAGACGACGTTCTTCAAGGCTTCGTGAAGCCCGCGAACAGGCGTCATAAGTCGCTTGGAAGCCCGCCCCCGCAGGGCTACATTTCGCGTCGTTGGAGGCGGGGTGGTCGAGACGCCACACCGCAGGCGGGGAAAGGCCTACCGGCCTGGAAGCGCCAAAGGTCATTCGGCCTCCGGGGTCACGGCCCCGGATCGTCGATGGCCACCGCCAGCGGGGCCGAAGGCGGGCAACCGTCCCGAGGCAGGGTGGTACAGGTTGTGAGGCGCCGCAAGGCAGCCCGGTCTGGAAGCCCCCGGCGCCGCAAGGCCCGGCAGCGCGCAGCGGTGCGAGCCTGTTGGTTTGTCCAGGGTGTAGGGCGCAAGTCCGAACCAGGGACCGCTCCCGGAGGGAGAGTCGATCCGCAAGGGTCGGCACCCGAACTTCGGTGACAAGGAGTTGCAGGCAGGGTCTCTCGATAGACGACCTCCACACGCCAAAAGGGCCGTTTCCACCCTCCAGGGGGCAGGAACGGCCCTTCGGCATTTCTGGCCCGCCGGCTGGTTACAGCGAGTCGACGTACGCCTTGAGCGCGGCGGCGCGGGCCTGGGTCGTGTTGGTGAGCGTTTGCACCGCGGCGGCGAAATTCGCCTCCGTGACTTCCGACGAAACGTAGGGCCTGATGACGGCGGCGTACTGCTGGTATTTCGCGGCAAGCCGCGCCGGGTCGAAGAGCTTCACCGTCTCGCGCAGGTAGCCGTTGTAACGCTGCAGGTAATCCGGCTGGTCCAGCACGTAGCGGATCAGCGGCCAGCCGCTGCCAACGCCCGACTTGTCGAACGCGACGTTGCGGTTCATCCCTCCGCCGCCCGGCTGTAGCCCTCCTGCCGGTGGGGCGCTCTGGGCGCCGCCGCCCGGCGCGACCTGTGGGTTTCCGCCGCCACCGCCGAAGCCCGAACCGAGCACCTCGTTGTGGTCCCAGGAGATCCAGGTCAGTTTTCCGTTCTCCGGGTTGTTGTAGAGGTAGTAGTTGTGGGTCATCGCACCGTAGGTGTCCCAATGCTGGAGCGTCGCGGCGATGGCCAGCCATTCGAGGAACGCGTCGACGTCGAACACCTTCTCCAGCCCCTTCCGCCAGGCTGCCGCGTCCGAAGTCCGGGTCGTCGCGTGGATCGCGTCGTAGAGGGCGCGGATATCCGACCAATCGGGGTCGTCCCCGCCCTCCGCCTGGAAGCTGGACTCGATCAGCGACTGCGTCCCCGCGGCGAAGCTGGCGGCGCGCCCGTCGCCCTCGTAGATGTTGCCGCTCGCGTCCTTGAAGCAGCGCGAAATGACCGTGTCGTCGACCACCTCGATCGCCGTGTAGATCCCAAGCACCTTCGGACCCTCGCCCCTGTCGAGTGTGATTTGCCACGGGGCGGTGTTCGCGGCGGCGAGCCCGGCTTCGCCGAGCAGGTCGTAGGCCACCGTCTCCCGCATGAAGGTCTGGTCGTTCTGGTTGTTCGAGAGCGAGAACTGCTTGAAGCCATAGAAGCGCTGATTCTCAATCTCCGGGTAGTCCCCCTCGAACTCGTCGAAGTCGAGCTTCAGGGGGAGCTTGTCGGTCCCGCTCCTCCAGCCGTTGGCGAGCGTCGAGTTGCCCTTGAAGCGGATGCCCACGTTCGTCCACGTCCTGCCGTTGAAAGCGACGGTCCCGGGGACCCAGATGGGGTTGGTGGATGTGAAGTCGCCGCCGCCAGCGCCGGGACCGCCCTGCTGGACTCCCCCCGGAGGGACGCCGCCCGGCTGCGCGCCCGGTTCCGGTGCGCCGCCCGGCATGCCCCTCCCCCGGCCGGTCCCCCGTTCGCCGAAGAGGGCCGTCATGTCGTCCAGCATCTTCTGCCAGTTCTCCGGGGAAACCGTTATGGCAACTTGAATCACTTTGTCCTCAGGGAACACCGTGCCGTAGTCCGGCGGCGCATCCTTCCCGTGGCTGTCCTCGCTCCAGCCGGCGGGTCGCGTCACGTCCTGCTGCCCGGTGGGGCTCCCGCCGCCCTCCGCGGCCGCCCGCTGAGCCGTGCCGGACTGCGCGGGGCTCTTGCCGCCGCAGGCCGTGAGGGCCGCCCCGGCGCCGAGGCTCCCGGCGAGGACGAGCACCTGCCGGCGCGCAAGGCGCCGCTCAAGGAATCGCGAAAAGACGGGGTCGTTCATGGGAGACTCCTCTGCGCCAGCCAGGCGAAACGGGCGGCGCTAGTCCTCGATGCGGCCGACAAGCGGGTGGTACTCCGCGGCGAGGCCCGACTTGCGGGCCGCCCGGCCGTTCTTCGCCGGCTCGTCGAAGTAGATGGTCACCTCGGCTGTGTCGCGCACGAAGTCGATCCGGCCGACTTCGGCGCGCGTCACCGCCAGGCCCGTGCGCTCCGACAGGTCGGCGATCAACTCCGCCCGCCGGGCCGGCGTGATCAGGTCGATCTTCTCGTAGGTGACCTTCTTGCGGTGCTCGAACGTGAAGCCCCACTCGTGCTCGAGCACCCAGAGCAGGACGATCACGGTGACGTTGGCGACGACGATTTTGTCGACTTCGTTGCCGTCGCCGAGGATCGAGTTCATCACCGGCAACGCGATGATGATGAACAGGTAGGTCATCTCACGGATCGGCATCTCCTCGGTCCGGTAGCGAATGACGGAGAAGATGGCGAACAGCCCGAAGCCGACGCCGACGCTGAGCTCGATGCTCGTGAGCAGCGCCATCACGAAGTAGATCGTGGGGTTGAACGCGAGGAACGTGAACACGTAGCTGCGGTTCTGCGTCCACGGGTAGTAGATGAAGCGGACGATGATCACTGCCGTCAGCAGGTTGAACGCCGCCCCGAGGATGAAGTCCGAAAAGTCAGTCGACATTGGGCGCTCCAGTGATGCGCCTGGCCAGCCGCAGTTCCGGCTTGAAGGCGTTGTGCTTGATCCCGGGGTACAGCAGCGAAACGCCGATGCAGTACTTGCTGAACCCGGAGGGGTGGAGATACGCCTCCCGCGCCAGGGCGAGGAACGGCGAGTCATGCGCCGAACGAGGCTGTTTCAGCTCGGCCACCACCAGGCCCGGCAAGCCCGCGATCTCTCCGTTCGCCGCGAACGTGAGCCCGAGGTCCAGCGTCAGCCGCTCGCCTCGTTCACGGTCGACCAGGGTGATGCGCGAGAACGAATTCAGCAGCCGGGGCGCGAGTTCCCCGGGCTGATAGGGCGCGTGCGATTCGATGAAGGTGCTCTCCACCGGCGAAACCGCGGTCACCAGGGCCCGCGTGCGGGTGCGGGACTTCACGGTGTTCTGGCGCCCGTCCTTGGCCTTGATCTCGAAGTACGCTGCCTGCGAGTCGGTGTACATCCTGCTGCGCACCTTGAAGCGCTTCGCCCGCGCGTTGTGATGGTCGAAGAAGAGGTCGAGCCCGGGGGTGTCGAAGTACACCGTGCGGTATCCGTGGATGCGCGTGTCCTCTACCTCGAGGACCCGGTAGCGACCTGCCAGCGCCGGGAGGAATTCCGCCAGGTGGGCCTCGTTCAGCACGTATTTCGTATCGCGCCGGCGGAGGAGCGCGACGGCGTCCATTTCGGCGAGCGAGACCGGCTCGAAGCGCGCGAGATGCGCCGCGACGTCGCTGCGCTGGGGCGCTTCTGGCAGCGCCTCCAGGAGAGCCGGGCCGGGCGCGGATTGGGCCAACATCGGATACCTCCGGACGATGGGCCACCACGAGGGCGCCCTGCGTAGCATAGATGGTGTTATCGGAGGATTAGGTGACGATGAGAGAATCGAAGAATCCCGTAAGAGGTCAAGCGGTGTTCACCTGCGCCCGGCCTCCAATAGCGTGACCACTCGGGCTTCGTGTTTCTGCGGTGCAGGCGAGGTAACGGCCGGGGGTTGCCACGGCCACGCGCTGCGATAACAATCCGTTGCAGGGCCGCAGAGGCGGCTCGCCGGGTCGAACACCGCGCAACCCGGCACAACGAGGACCAACACGCGCATACCAGGGGGCGTGGGTCCACAGGCGGCCGGATTCACAGCACGCGCCCGTTTTGAAGTGGGACCGTCCTGGTTGGACGCGTCCCGAGGAGGACACCATGAGCAGTCTGAGCAGAACGATCCGAAATACGGTCTCGGCGGTAGTCGCCGCCGCGATCGCCGGCGCCCTCGTCGTGAGTGTGGCGGGCGCCCAGTCGCCTCCCCACCCGCCGTCCCGCTTCGTCGGCTCGGTGACGGTCAACGGCGCACAGCCCCCTGCCGGCACGCTCATCGAGGCGCGCATCGGCACTGCCACCTGCGGCGTCTCAACCGTCTTCTACGCGAGCGGCCAGGCGCGCTACACCCTCGATTCCCCGGCGCTGGACCCAAGCGCCAGCCCTGGCTGCGGCACCGATGGCTCCATCGTCGCCTTCTATGTCGGCGGACAGAAGGCCAATGAGACCGGAAGCTGGGCGAACTACCGCCTCAACACCGTGGACCTGACCATTACTGCGCCAGTGACACCGCCCCCGACTGTGACCCCGACGAAGACGCCGGCCCCGCCAGTAGCGGGCACCGGAACCG
>CALMIW010000755.1 GCA_937864275.1 uncultured Dehalococcoidia bacterium | reverse complement strand
CGCGCGCCTCCCACCGCCCCTGTTCCGCGCGGGCGCCATCCCCTCCCGCGCCGCGACCACCCCCGCCGTCACCATCGTCGCGCACATCACCGCTTTTCCCGGCGAGCGGGCGATGAAATCCGACACGAGTTGGTACGGCGTCGCACCCGGCGACACCGCGGACGGCACCGTCACTTCCCTTACCCTCGGGTCCTCCAACGCCCTTGCCGACTACCAGGGATCGTTCCGCCTGGGGCCGGACAAAGGTGCTCTGGGGCCCGGGCCGCGGGCTCGCTTCATCCACGTCTACCGCGGCCTCTTCGGCACTGGCTACAACTGGATTCGCTACGACACATGGGCGCTGCCCCAGGTGAGCGGCGTCGAATTCGACAGCAAAACCGGGAAGCTCACCTGGCCGCCAGGCCCTGTGGAAGGCCTCGTCGACCGCACCGAACGAGACCTGTTCGACGAATACGAGGTTGTCGCCCGCCGGAAGGACCGCCCCGACGAATGGGCCGTGCTGGACCCCGTGGCGGGCGGAAAGGATACCTACGAACTCGTCATCGACCCGGCCCGCCTTGCCAGGGAGGGCGTTGGCCCGGACGTCTGTGTACGCGTCCGTGACGTCGATGGGAACACGAGCCCCGAGGGCTGCCCCGAAGGAGAGGGCGAACTGGTCTTCCGGCTGACGTCACTCACAAGCACGGGCGACCAGCTCGCCGTTGGGCATCTCTTCGGGATGTTCGCCAAACCGGCGCCGGTGCCCGTTTCAACCTGCCTGGCCAATCCCACGACGTGCTACTTCGCAGTCCTGGGGGTGCCGGGAACCTCAGGCGGAGCAGGCGCCTCCATTACATTCATCTCCACTGAGGCGGGCCTCACGACGGCCCGGGTGCCTCCCGCCGCCGCCATCATCAACGGCACATGCGTCTTCCTCGGCGGTTCAGACCGGCCCTCGGAGAAAGGGATCCCGGCCATGTACATGACCCTGACAGAAACCAGCCTGAAGGCCGAACTGGGCGGGACCTACCGGGCCGGCGAAGATTCGCAACCGAACGTCACGTCGTGGATAGACCTGGAAGCTACCTTCACGCGGGATACGGTGACGGGCGCGATGAAACTCACCGACTACTCCCAGTTCAAGAGCGACGGCGTCTGGACGCCCGTCTACAACCAAGACGGACCCTTGCCCAAGAATCCGCCCATCTTCGCCACCGTCACCTTCGCCGGCGACCGCGTGAACTAACCCGCACCCCTACTTCGCACCCGGCTCCGCCCGCTTGATATAGAAGGTCATGCTCTGCATCGCCAGCACCGGGTCGATGTGCCGGATCGTCACGTCCCGTGGCACGTGCGCCGTGATCGGCGCGTAGTTCAAGATCGCCCGGATTCCCGCCGCGACCAGCTTGTCCACAACCCGCTGCGCGTGCGCCGCCGGCACCGCCACGATGCCGATGTCGACTCGTGTCGTCCGCAGGAATCGCTCCAACTCGTCGATCTCCATCACCGCAACGCCGCCGATCTCCCGCCCGACGATCGCCGGGTCCGCATCAAACGCCGCGACGATTTCGAAGCCCGGCCCGCGGGTTGCCCCCGAACCCCGGCGCGGCCCCGGACCCCTTGGGGCCCAACCCCGCCGTACTCCGCGATGGCCTGCCCCAGCCGTCCGACACCCACCAGGATCAGCCGCCATTGCCGGTCGATCCCCAGGATCTCCCGCAGCTTTGTCAGGAGGCTGTTGACGTTGTACCCGCGCCCCTGCTTGCCGAACCGCCCGAAGTAGCTGAGGTCTTTCCGAATTTGCGCCGGCGTTACATCCAGCAACTCGCCCAGCGCCTGCGAACTCACGACCGTCTCGCCGCGCACCGCTAACTCGGTCAATGCGCGGGCATAAACCGGGAGTCGGTTGATGACAACTTCGGGGATTTCAAGGCTCATGGCAGGGGGTTGTGAAATCCGTAACTTTCGCTGGACTATAGTCCCGCCCGCCGTCTCGGGTCAATTTGCGACAGTGATACGGCGCAGTGCGTTCGACTATCCGGAAAGCTGTGTTAACGCATTCGTAATCGCCGCTTCGACTACCCGGTCGTCCGCCGGATCGACCGTCCTCGGGTCGAGC
>CALMIW010000754.1 GCA_937864275.1 uncultured Dehalococcoidia bacterium | reverse complement strand
TCAGTTCGGCCGGGTCGCCACTGCCGGTGATGTGGACGTGGCAGTCGATGAGGCCCGGGATGATGAACTTGCCGGAGCAGTCGATCGACCGTCCAGCGGGGACGGCGCCGGGGTTTTCGAGACGGACGCGGCCATCGACGGCGCCCACATCGGCGCGGCGGAACGTCCGCGACGCTGAATCAAAGACCATGCCGCCCGCCAGGAGCAACGAGGCAGGGAGAGCCGAGTTCGGAGTCGGGTTCGTCACGTCCGCTCATTGTCAGCGGGCGGGATGGCCCCCGGCAACCTCATGCGGGCGGCGCCTGGTCCAGGGGACGTGGCGCACTTATTCGCCAAACGCCGTACGCTGGAAGTTCATCTCCCCAAGGAGTGCCACTCTTGGCCAAGCAGTATTCCAGCGCGCCGGCAATGGCGATTGACCCCTCGAAGACGTACACCGCCGTGATCGAGACCTCGGCCGGGTCGATGACGGCCGAGTTCTTTCCCGGCGACGCCCCGAACACCGTGAACAACTGGATCTTCCTCGCGAAGGACGGGTACTACGACGGCGTCATCTTCCACCGCTGCATCCCCGGCTTCATGATCCAGGGCGGCGACCCGACCGGCACCGGCCGCGGCGGCCCGGGCTACCAGTTCAAGGACGAGAAGGTCACCAAGCCGTATTCGCGCGGGACGCTGGCGATGGCGAACGCGGGCCCGAACACGAATGGCAGCCAGTTCTTCATCATGCACGCGGACTACCCGCTGCCGCCGAACTACACGATCTTCGGCAAGCTGACTTCCGGCGAGGAAGTCGTGGACAAGATCGCCACCGCCCCGACCGGCGCGGCAGACCGGCCGGTGAACCCGGTGACCATCAACTCGATTACCGTCACCGAAAGCTAAGGCACCGCGTCCTCGGCGCCGGTGTTGGAGGCCCGCAGCATTGCGGGCCTTCTTGCTACTTCCAGGCGGCCTCGGCGACGCGGAGGAAGTTGCCGTTGCAGATGCGCTCGAGTCGCGCCTCGCTGTAGCCGCGCCGCTGGAGTTCACGCAGGATCAGCGGCAGACCTTCGGCGTCCCTGATGACGTCCGGGATGTCGGTCCCGTCGAAGTCGCTTCCGAAGGAGACGTGTTCGTCGCCGACCAGGTTCACGATGTACTCGAAGTGGCTCAGCACCACGTCGAGCGGCGTGTCCCGGTTCGCCTGCATGTCGGGCCGCAGGAAGATGTTGGCGAAGTTGATGCCGATGGTGCCGCCCTTGGCGGCGAGGGCGCGGATCTGGGCATCGTCCAGGTTGCGGACGTGCGGCGAGATGGCTTTCACGCTGGAGTGGGTGGCGACGATCGGGACGGACGACTCCTCGATCATGTCCCAGAAGCCTGCGGGGTTGATGTGCGAGACATCGAGGATGATGCCGAGGCGGTTGCACTCGTGGACGAGCTCGCGCCCGAGGTCGGTCAGCCCGGTCTCCGGGAGGTTGCCGCTGAACGAAACGCCGTGGGCGAAGATGGTGGAGCGGCTCCAGGTGGGGGCGAGGCAGCGGAGACCGGCCTCGTAGAAGACGCGGAGTTCCTTGAGGCTCCAGGAGATTGGGTCCGCGCCTTCGAACATGAAGACGGAGGCAAAGGCGTCCTCGGCCCACGCGTTGCGGACGTCGGAGACGGTGCGGCAGATGCGGAAGCGCCCTTCGCTGCGGTCGGCGATCCGGAGGACGTCGTTCATCTCGTCGATGGCGTAGGCGAGAGCGTTGTACTCGGCCCGTTCGTTGCTGAGATAGATGGAGGTGAAGCAGCCGCCGAGGCCGCCGCGCATGGCGCGGGGAAGGTCGACGTGCCCGCGCTTCTCGGCGTCCTCTTCGGTGCTGGCCGCGCCGTCGGCGAGGAAGTCCCGCCCGCCGGGGGCGCCGAAGATGGCCCGCCGCGGCTTGATGGCGGTGATGAAGTCCTCGTGGCCATCGAAGACGGGCGGGAACTCGCGGTTGAGCGGTGGGTACATCGGGCGCCTCGGCGGTGTGGTTTGCGGCAGGCTACAGGCTTCTCTCTCGCGTGGAAATCGGCCGCCGCGGGCGTGCAGCGGCGGCCAGGAGGTCTGGCGGGTCCGAGCGGCCCCGCCTTTGCGGGGTGGAACCGCGCCGCCTACCATTCGGCGCGATGACTGAATCCGCGCTGCCGCGACCTTCGCGCTTCCCGTGGCTCGTGCCCGCCCTGATCTTCGTCGTGGTGATGGCTGCGCTGGTGGGGGTACTGGTGTTCGCCAGGCAGGCGGGCAAGTCCGATGCGCCGCCGCCCCTCGACGCTTTCGTCCCGCCCGCGGCGCTGCCCTATCGCACGTACAACGTCGAACGCGCGCAGGATGGTAAGCTCTCGGTCACCACCGGGACGGGCAGGGATGCGGCATCGCTGGACATCGACCTCCCGGCGGGCACGCGCGTGTGGTTCCTGCGCCCGGGCACGGCCGCTGACATCGAGCCGGGGATGCTGGTCAACGTCATCACGATACCCAACGAGGTGCGCAACTCGACCATCACGATGATGGCGTTTGCCCGGCCAACCGGGGCGGTGCCGGATACGGCGCTGTTCGCCCTCGCCGATGGCTTCTTCGGCTACGAAACGTCGAGGGAGGGCAAGGACCGGGCCGTCGTCTCGGCGGTGCTGCAGTCGGTCGACGGACGCAGCGGCGTGAGACGGACGGCGAACGGGCCGGGCACGCTCTTCGTGGACGAAGGTGCGCCAATCCGGCTGCTGGGCGCCGGGCAGCCTTCGGAAGTCCAGCCGGGCGACCGCATCGCGGTCCATGCCGGCGCCGACGGCAAGCCCGACGTGTCGCAGGGCGTGCTCGTGCTCACGGGCGGCGCGCGCTAAGTCTCCGGTGTCTTTTCTACGAAGGGTTATTCCGTGCGAAGGGCGGCGGCGTCACTGGTGCGCGTGATGAGGCGGCCCGCGAAGACCATCGCGGCGACAAAGACGGCGAGCACGATGGCTCCGCCGGCGGCCACAAGCAGCCACTCGGTTTGGAGCAGGAAGCCCGGTTCGGCCCGGTCGCCCTGGTCGTCCACGTTGAGGAACGAGAGCATGCGTTCGCCGACAAGGCGTCCGAGGTAGGCGCCGGGGACGAGGGCGAGGAAGGCCAGGCCGATGGCGTAGACCAGATACAGGCTCGGGTCGTTGACAAACCAGGCCAGAACCGGTGCCAGGAGCCAGCTGCCATAGGCCGGCCACCACAGCCACTTCTGGCCGGACATGGCCGCCGACACCGCCCATCCGGCTCCGTACAGGGCGAAGATCAACGACGGAAACACCAGTCCGGGCAGGTTCGACTGGGTCTTGTAACCCAGCAGCGACAGGGCGACCGCCATGGAGAAGATCGCCAGGCCCA
>CALMIW010000753.1 GCA_937864275.1 uncultured Dehalococcoidia bacterium | reverse complement strand
ATAGTAGAGGTATGAGGTCGTTCGACTTGCTTCGTCGAATTTCGTCAGGGTTCGAAACCGCCATCTGAACTTCGGCCAGTCTACCACCCATGTTTCGGTGCTTTCGGTGGCAGATATCGTCCCACGTGGCTTTAGTGAGTGTGACGTTCACTCCGAGGACCGATTCGACCCGGAAGATAACGTCTTCGTCCACTACCGCGCTTCGCCGAGAAGCGCCCGCCGCAGCAGCAACAGCGACGTGGTCACCGCGCGTCGCTTCACGGCCTGGCGTCCCTGGTTCATCGTCATGCTCAGGGCGTGGGCGCCGCCTTCCGGTGTCGCCACCGCGACGTGGACCGTCCCCGGCGGGATGCCGTCCTCCGGCTCCGGGCCGGCCACCCCGGTGATGCCGATGCCGTAGTCGGCCCCGGCCCGTTCGCGGGCCGCCTGGGCCATCGCCTTCGCCGTCTCCTGGCTGACCACGCCGAACTCCTGGATCACGCTCGCCGGCACGCCCAGGTCGATCTTCTGCTGGGTGGCATAGGTGACGTAGCTGCCGAGGAAGTACCCGCTGGCCCCCGGGACGTCGGTCAGCGTGCTCGCCATCAGGCCGCCGGTGCACGACTCCATCACGGCGAGCGTCGTCCGGCGCTCGTGCATCTGATCGGCGATGTAGCCTTCCATCGTGTCTTCGTCCCGTCCCCAGATGGCGGTGCCGAAGATGCGGTCCATCTCCTCTTCCACCGGGCGGATCTTCGCCCACGCTTCCTCGCGCGTCTCCGCCTTGGCGCCGATGCGCAGGTGCACGCCGTCGGCCCGCGCGTACGTCCCGATGCCGATGCCGGGGGTGTCGTAGAGAGGCTTCGCCATCTCGTCGACGGTGCCTTCGCCGATGCCGACCGTCTTGATGGTGCGGGTGACCAGGACTTGCCCGTCGGAGCGCTTTTCAAGCTCGGGCTGGACTTCCTTCAGCCACATCCGCTCCATCTCGGGCGGCACGCCGGGCATGCAGATGATGACCCGTCCGTCCCGTTCGACCCACCACCCGGGGGCGGTGCCGCGCGGATTGTCGATCGCACGGGCGCTCCGGATGAGCCACGCCTGCTTGATGTTGGACTCCGGCATGAGGTAGCCGCGGCCCTCGAACCAGGCACGCAGGCGCGTCTCCAGAGTGGGGTCGACGAAGGGTTCCTCGCCGAGGACTTTCGCGATGCCCTCGCGCGTCATGTCGTCTTCCGTCGGCCCCAGTCCGCCCGTGCAGAAGATGATGTCCGACCGGTTCCATGCGCGGTCGAAGGTCTCGACGATGCGTCCCATGTTGTCGCCGACGACGGACTTGTAGTTCAGGTCGATGCCCAACTCGGGAAGGCGCTGGGCGATGTAGGCGCTGTTGGTGTCGATGATTTCGCCGAGGAGGATCTCGGTGCCGATGGCGATGATCTCTGCTTTCACCGGCGCAGTGTAGAGAGCGCGCGTGAACGTGTGAACCGCATGCGCCCGTAGACTGTTGCCGTGCCCGCAACCAAGAAGCGCAACACCGCTCCGATGCCTCCCCGGTGGGTCTCGGCCGTGCGGCTCGTCCACCCGTTTCCTTCGATGCGAGCCCGCCCCCCTCAATCATGGTTCCCCTTGGCTCGGGGATGCTCTGCTACCAGTTCGCCATCGGCGTGGCGAACGATGTGATCGACGCGGCCGACGATGCCGGGGCCAAACCGTGGAAGGCCCTCCCGCGTGGGGTCGTCTCGCGGAAGGCTGCGCTCGTGCTCGCGGCCGCGCTGGCGGGGTCCGGTCTGCTGGGGACTTCCGGGCTGCCGTTCGGCGCCTGGCTCATCGGGATGGCGGGCCTGGCCAGCGGCCTTGCCTATGACGTGCAATTCAAGCGGTCGGCCCTCAGCTGGCTGCCGATGGCGGTGGCCTTGCCGCTCGTGCCGGTTTGGGTGTTCGTGTCGTTGGAACGGTGGGACCCGATGTTGTGGTGGGCGTTCCCGCTCGGGGCGGTGCTCGGCCTGGCGCTGCACCTGGCGAACCAGGCGCCCGATGTGCCCCGGGAGACCGCGATCCGCGGCCTTGCCCACCGGCTCGGGACCGAGCGGGCGGCGAACCTCTCGCTAGCACTCATCGGCCTGGCGGCGGCGGTTGCCGTCGTTGTCCTGCTCGTCGCGGGGGCTGGAACGCAGGCGATCCTCGTCGCGGGAGCGGCGATGCTGGCCGGGACGATGGCGAAGCGCGCGGTACGGGTGTTCGGCGGCGACGCGCTCTTCGGACTGCTGGCAGCCACGAGCGCGGTGATCGCGGTCACCTTCGTCTCGGCAGCCGCCCGGTGAATCGTGCTGGTCAGATGCGGGCGAGCTCCCGCTGCATCTGGGCCAGCCCCATCGGCCCGAGGTTCAGCGCCGCCCGGTGCCAGTCCTTCAGGCTGAATGCGTCGCCCTGGCGCCTCCTCGAAGCCTCGCGCGCCTCGAGCCAGCAGCGCTCGCCGACTTTGTAGCTGATCGCCTGTCCGGGCGTGCCCAGGTAGCGGATGACTTCGCTCTGCATGAAGTCGGGAGGGAACTGGGAGCGCTGCAGGCAGAACTCCTGGCCCAGGTCCGCGGTCCAGGTCTCGCCGCCGTGGAACGCTTCAGAGGCGGGGATGCGGAGGTCCAGGTGCATGCCGATGTCCACAATCACGCGGACGGCGCGCATCGCCTGGGCGCGCAGCATACCGAGGTAGTAGTCGGGGTTCTCGAGGTATCCGAGTTCGCCCATGAGCCGTTCGGCGTAGAGTGCCCAGCCTTCCACGTAACCGGAGGTGCCGCCCATCAGGCGCTGGAAACGGGACAGTTCGGCGGCCAGGTACTTCGCCGTCGCGCGTTCGAAGTGGTGGCCGGGCACGCCTTCGTGGTAGGCGATCGAGACTTCGCCCCAGAGCGGGAACCGCGTCTTGCCGCCGGTCGGGTACCACGTCCGGCCGGGTCGGCTGAAGTCCTCGCTCGGGCTTGTGTAATACATCGCCAGCGAGCCGCCGGGCGGGGCGATCATCGCCTCGATCTTCTTCAGCGGTTCGGGAATGTCGAAATGGACGCCCGAGAGTTCCGCGATGGTGCGGTCCTGCGTGTCCTGCATCCACTGCCTGAACTCTTCGACTCCGTCGATGGCCCGGGTTGGGTCCGTTTCCAAGAAGTCTTTGGTCTCTTGGATGGAGGCGCCCGGGAGGATCTTCGCGCAGGTCTTCCGCATCTCGTCTTCGACCCGGTAGAGCTCGTCCCAACCCCATTGGTAGGTCTCTTCGAGGTCCAGTTCGACGCCGTTGTAGACGCGCGAGGACAGTTGGTAGAGTTCGCGGCCGACGCCGTCTTTTTCCACCGCCCGGTCCATGAACTTTTCCGAGAGGTAGG
>CALMIW010000752.1 GCA_937864275.1 uncultured Dehalococcoidia bacterium | reverse complement strand
CTCGCCAACGCGGCGACAATGCGGGCCATCTTCGACGACCTTCAGCTGTTCTTCAGCCGGGCTCGGGAGTCGGGAGCGCCGCGAGTCATCCTCCACTTCGAGCCCGATCTCTGGGGGTACATCCAGCAGCGATCGCAAGACGACGATGGGTCCAACTTCGAGGCCGCCGTCGCGAGTTCCGGCCATCCGCTGCTGGGCGGGCTTGCGAACAACGCGTCAGGGCTCGCCGGGGCGGTGATTGCGCTGCGGGATGCTTACGGGCCGAACGTGCTTGTGGCGTTCCACCTGAGTCTCTGGGGGACGGGCACGGACCCGCTCTACGCCGACCCTGAGGACAAGGAAATCGAGCAACTGGCGGGCCGCTCGGCGCGCTTCTATCACTCCCTCGGTGCTGACTTCGACCTGGCCTTCGCCGAGATGAGCGACCGCGATGCCGCATTCAAGCAATACATCTATGGCGATGGCGGAGCCTCGTGGTGGGACGAAGGCGACTTCGCCCGCAACGCCGCGTATCTCCGGGAATTCGTCCGTAGCTCGGGCCTTCGAGTGGTGCTCTGGCAACTTCCCCAGGGCAATACCCGGATGCGGTCGATGAACAACACCTGGAACCACTTCCAGGACAACAAGGTCGAGTGGCTCCTCGGCGATGCGACGTTCTCGCGCCTGCAGGTGTACCGGGACGCCGGCGTCATCGGCCTGCTCTTCGGGCGCGGTGCCGACGGAGCGACCTGCGCCTGCGACGCGGCCGGCGATGGCGTCACCAATCCGCCGCCGATTAACGGCAACACCCGCGAGGCCACGAGTGCCGACGACGATGGCGGCTACTTCCGCGAACGCGCGGGCGTCTACACCGGTGGCGATAGGCTCCCGCTTCCCTGAATGCCTTCGCTCCAGCGCAGGTTCAGTATGGCCGCTGCCAGGAGCGCCACCAGCATCAGTTCCGCCACCTGCCCAAGGTTCAGCCCTCCTGGGGCCACCTCGGCGTAGAAATAGTGGTCCAGTTGGTGAAGGGACACTGTCCTCGCGGCGATGAAGCCGAGGAGGACCATGCCCAGGGCGGCGACGGCGGACATCCTCACGCCGTAAGCCTTCAGAGCTACGGCACAGGTGAACGCCGCAACCACGGTGACGGCTGCGATAGCGACGACGACGAGTGCCTGCACCCGGCGCCGGTCGCGGTACCACCCGTCGCTCCAGGCCACCGATCGTCCCTGGTCCGAGACCCACCCGCCAACCTCGAGGACTTCGGCAAGACCGAGCAAGAGCCCGACCGTCCCAATCGCCAGCAGGACGACGCGGGCACCACGCGGGCAACCCGGCGATCTGCCGGCGACGGTACAAACCACGAAGAGCAGTGCGTATGCCAAGAATCGGACGACATTGTCCAAAGCTGCGTTCTTCTCCCGGGAGACCCCGGCTATTCAATGGATTCCCCGACGGTGACCGTATGACGGGATGGCCGTCAGGCGCCAATGTCTGTGAAGGGGCTTGAACCGAGGCCGCTGCGTTACAGGATCGTAATCATCCCGTTCCGCGGTGCGTCACCGTCAATAGCGGCGCCAGACTGTTGCGTAGCGATACTGCAACCGACTTGTAACGCGCGTTTCAGATTCAAAAGAGGCCTTCCTTCCTGGCTCTTGGGTTGGGTCTCGTCCATTCGGACTAGCCACCGGACTAGTCGGAAGCGATCAACGAAAGTCATCGGATCGGGCGATACGCGAGGTAGGGTATTCCCCTATACGATTCGTCGCCGAGGGATACATGTTGGTGACGGAAGGTAGATCGCAGGTGACCAGAATTGCTACCGACCCTGTAACCATGGCATACCACGAGTTGAGGAGTCCCCTCGCCCTGGTCGCCACGGTTGCACGGAGCGCCGCAGAGGAGTGCGAGGACGAACTCGTCCGCGCCCGGTGCCTGTCTATCGTGCGGGCCGCCGAGCGCATGATCCGGACCGCTGGGCACCTCATGGACCTGGCGGAGACCTCGCAGGCGGAAAAGGTCGAGAAGTTTAACCCGCTTCCCTGCATCGACCGGGTCGCCACCGACTACATGCACCTGGGTGCTCCAGTTGTTGTCCGGGTCAATGGTCGGGCCGAATGCCTGATTGAGGCTGTGCCCGAACAGTTCGAGGCGCTGCTCTGCAGCATCATGGGAAAC
>CALMIW010000751.1 GCA_937864275.1 uncultured Dehalococcoidia bacterium | reverse complement strand
TCTGGCCGCATCATCGTACGAATAGGTGGTGGAGTTCGAGTTCCAGTCGGTGACAGATTCGGCCGACCGGGCGCTTCCGCCGGCACTCCAGCCTCTACCGTGCCGCGACCGGCGCCATGACCTTCGCGAGGAACGCGTCGACGATGGCGTTGTAGGGTTCGGCGGCTTCGTAGTAGACGTTGTGCGGGGCGCCGGGGATGGCGTGGTATTCCGAACCGGCAACCCGGCTGTGGAGCGTCTCGCAGCGGGGAACCGCGGCATCGAGGGCGCCGACGATGACGCACATGGGCGAGGTGATGCGGGTCACGGCTTCGGCCATGCCTTCCCGCTCGGCCAGCGTCTTCGCGGAGGGCTTGCGCGGGGAGCGGAGTGCCTCGAGGCGCGTCGCTGTCGAGCGGATGCGCAGGTAGCGTTCGAACATCCGGGGCTGGGCCTGCTTGAAGCCGTCGGTCAATGAGTCGCCGATCGGCAGGAAGAGGACGTCGGGGCTCAGCGGCTGCTGGGCCGGGGGGAGCGCACCGGGCTGGCCGGGCCCGGCGACTCCGGCGCCGGAGGGGATGAGAGCGAGCGCATCGCCCGGGTGGCGGGTGGCCCAGCGGGTGAGGGTGTTCCCGCCCATGGAGTTGCCGGCCAGGATCGGGCGGGTGATGTTCATCGCCTTGAGGAAGCCTTCGGGCTCGTCGGCGCGGTCGGGCTCTTCGGCGTCGCGCGGCGAGTTCGAGGAGTGGCCGTGGTTCACGCTGTCGTAGGCGATGCAGCGGAAGCGGTCGCGGAAGTGGGCGAACTGCTGCCACCAGGCTTCGCCGCACGAACTCATGCCGTGGAGAAAGACGAGCGGCTGACCCGCGCCTTCCTCCTGGTAGTAGATGTCCGTTTCGCCGACTTCGATCCAGGGCATCGTCCGCCTCCGCGTGTTGGTGCGGCGCATGGTACACGGTTGTACAAAACGGTGGCCGAGGACACAAAGAGAGGGCCCCTTGCGGGGCCCTCCGGGGGAGGTTGGCTGGCTGGCGTCATCTCCGGCGCAGGTAGGTGCTGCCGCTGATGACGCGGAGGGGGAGGAGGACGGCGAAGGCGATGAGGAACGCCTTGGCCACGACCATCCCGAGCCCGCCGAAGAGGAGGACGCCGAGGATGAGGAGCAGAAGCAGTGCAAGCATGGCGGGCCTCCCTTAGTGAATGTGGGTGGTGGGGCGTTCGATGATCTCCGTGCGGGAGGCATCGCCGCGATAGAACGGGGCGAAGGTCGCCAGGAAGAGGAAGTACATCAGGACGCCGAGTGCCCCGACGGCCATGAGGATCCATCCGATGGCTGCGACATCGACGCCGCTGACCTGGTAGTTGACGGCGAACGCCAGGACGGCGCCGACGGCGATCATGAAGAGACTAATTCCGAAAGACATGGTGTTTTCCTCCGTTGCCCCGGAAGTTCCGGTGGTGAAGCAAGCATGCCGGGCAACAGGTTTCGGGCGCGCCAGCCGAAACCGCGTGAGGCTTGCGAAGCTGTTACAGCGGCGGCGCGAGGGGAGGGCATGCGAGTGTGGCCCAGCGCACAGAAGGGGCAAGACGGACGGGGGCGGGCCGGGCTAGAATCGCCACTTCCAAATCCCGGAGGCGAATGCACGTGGCAACAACTCCGAAACCTGGCCCGCTGGAAGCAGTAGCCGCCATCGCTCCAGTTGTCCGCGAGTGTGCAGACGAGTCGGAACGGATCCACCAGCTGGCCGACCCGGTGGTGGCCGGCATGAAGCGACTCGGCCTGTTCCGCTGCCTCACGCCGAAATCGCTCGGAGGCTATGAGGCCGAGCCTTCCGCGTGGTTCAGGACTGTCGAAGCGGCCGCTCGCATCGATGGATCGTTCGGGTGGATCTTGTTCATCAACGGCGGCGCCGGCCTGGCCGGGAAGTCGATGCCCGAGGGGGAAGCCGAGGAGTTGTTCGGCGACGCGGACACGATTGTCGCCGGGAGCGTCTACCCGTTCGGCAAGGCGGTGGCCACGACGGGCGGCTACACAGTCTCGGGCCGGTGGAGTTACGCGAGTGGGATCGCGCACGCGACACACGTCTTCGGCTTCGCGGCGGTCCATGATGGCGACGAGCTCCGGATGGTGATCCCCGGTGTCCCGGCGGTGACGCCGATGCTAACGCCTGTCGCGAATATCCAGCGGCTAACCACCTGGGACGTGAGCGGCCTTTGCGCGACGGGCAGCCACGATTTCGTGATGGACCAGGTGTTCGTGCCGGAGAAGCACGCGCTGCAGCTCCGTTCCGGGACACCGAACCGGCACTACGCCGGGCCGAGCTACAGGCTGCCCTTCATGACGACGTTCGGACACCCGATGGCAGCCGTCGCGCTCGGGATCGCGCAGCACTCCATCGACGAACTGCTGACGTTGGCCGCGGCGAAGACACCCGCCGGCCCGGCCGCGAGCACGCTGCGGGAGCGAGCGACGTTCCAGGTGCAGCTTGCCGAGGCCATGGCGCTGGTCGAATCGGCGCGAGCGTGGCTGCACGAGCGGCTGGATGCGCAGTACGTTGTCGCGCAATCCGGCGGAGACGCGGACCTGCAGCTGCGGAACATGATGCACCTGGCGGCATCGAACGCGACAC
>CALMIW010000750.1 GCA_937864275.1 uncultured Dehalococcoidia bacterium | reverse complement strand
TTCCGTCAGCGAACTCGATCGCCAGCTCGGCGCGATCGACCAGCAGGTCACCCGCCTCCTCGAAGCCGCCGGCGAAACGCCGACGCCCCAGCAGGCCCTCGAGATCCTCCGCCTGCTCGCGGAGCGCGCCGAAATCGTCAGCAAGCGTGACGCACTCACGGGCGGCGGCGGCCCAAAGGACTACTGAACGAGGGACGCCCCGCTGCGTGACGAGGAGCCGGATCCGGTAGACTCACTCGCTATGCGCGCTGTCTTCGTGATGATAAAGACCGAACCGGGCCACGCGACCGATGTCGCCAACCGCATCGCCGAAGTGGACTCTTTCTCCGAGTGCTACAGCATTACCGGCCAGTATGATCTGCTGGTGAAGCTCTACGTCTCCGACGTCGACGGCCTCGGCCGCCTGATTGAACGCGACATCCACTCCATCCCGCATATCCGGGATACCTTCACGATTCTCACCTTCGAGGCGTTTGGGGTACGGTAGCCCAGCCATGCAGGATGCTCCCGGACTGGCCGAGATAGCCCGCCAGTGGGTCTTCGATCCCTTCTGGGTCGCCGTCCTCGCCGCTGGTATGGCGGCATACGCCATCGCATTTCGCCGCAGCCGTCGGGGAAGCTTCGTCCACCCGTCGTCCCGGCTCGTGCTCTTCGTCGCGGGCGTCGCCGCAATCGCGGTCGCTGTGTTCTCGCCGCTCGCCCACTATGGGAATGAGCTGCTCTGGGCGAACTTCACCGGCTTCCTTCTCCTGACGATGATCGCGCCGCCGCTGCTGCTCCTCAGCGCCCCGCTGACGCTCGCCTTCCGGGCTTCCGGCCCGCGAAGGAGGAAGGTGCTGCGCGGTATCTACCGGAGCAAGCTCGTCACCATCCTCACGTTCCCCGCGGCGTCCTGGCTGCTTTTCGCGGTAGTCACCTACGTCTGGCAGTTCACCTCGCTGACCGACGATGCGGCCGCCCACGCCCTGCTGCGGACCTTCCAGCAGTTCACCCTGCTCCTGGTGGGCATCATGTTCTGGATGCCTGGGCTGGCTGCCGACCCCGTACGCTGGCGATTGCCCTACCCGCTCCGCGCGCTCTACATCCTGCTGGAGATGACCCACAAGGGCCTGTTCGGGGGAATGTTCCTGAGCATGAACTCCGCGATGCACTCGGGTTTCGCATCGGCCGCGCCGGCCTGGGCGCCCAGCGCACTCACGGATCAGCGGATCGCCATCCTCATTCTCTGGATCGGCGGCAATCTCATCTTCCTGGTCGCCCTCATTGGCCTGGTGTTCCGATGGGTTGCGTATGAGCAGCGCAACCAGCGCCGTACCGACCTCCGGCTCCGGCTCCAGCAGGAACGCGCGAAGAAACGCCGCGCCGCCCTGGAGCAAGTCTTCAACCGTCCCGTATAACCCTGGTGTGCCGGGCCGCGCGCCTCAGCAAGCGGTAGGCATCGGGCCCCCCGGGAGCCTGTCGACGCTTCGCCGTCCGACTTCGCGGAAGCGCGAATCGCTAGCGGAAGTTTCCGAACTTCAGTTCGATCCCGTAGTCCTGCGTCTTCAGATCGTTGATGACCTGCTGCAGCTCGTCGCGGCTCGGGCTGCTGATGCGCACCGCATCGCCCTGCACCTGTGCCTGGGCCTTCTTGTACTTCTGGTCCTTCACGTGCTTCACGATCTTCTTGGCGATGTCCTGCTCGATTCCCTGGACGAGCGAGATCTCCTGCCGGATCGTGCCCTGCGAGGCCTTCTGCGCAGTCCCGCGGACCAGGTTCTTCACCGGCACGTTGCGGGCGATCATCCGCCCTTCCAGCACCTGCCACATCGCGTCGAGCTTGTACTCGTCGGCCGCGTGCAGCCCGATCTTGGTCGCGTTGTGCTCGTAGTCGATCTCCGCAACCACGTTCTTGAAGTCGAACCGTGTCGAGATCTCTTTACGCGCCTGGTTCACGGCGTTCGCCACTTCCTGGAGGTCGCAACCGGTCGTGATATCGAAGGTTTCGTCTTTCGCCATACGCCTAGCGTAACGTCCAGCGGCGACATGCTGTAGCGGCGTCCGCGGGCGTCCCCGGCTCTTGCCTCGAAGACGGACTCCGCTCCCGCTAGACTGTCCTGCAAGAGTCCGGCGAAAGGGCAGGCCACACCATGACCGACCTCGAACGAGCGAAGCACCTCCGACGCGAATACGACGAAGCCGTCGTCCAGGAGGGCAAGGAACTCGCCGGTCCGTTCATGACCGTTTCCGGGAGGCCGATTGAACGGCTCTACGACGCGACCGATGTAGCGGCCATCGACTACGAGCGGGATATCAACCTGCCCGGCAGCTACCCCTATACGCGCGGCATTCACCGTACCGGCTACCGCGGCAAGCCGTGGACCATCCGCATGTTCAGCGGCTTCGGCTCCGTCGAAGAGACGAACCAGCGCTACAAGGATCTGCTCGCCACCGGCAACAACGGCCTCAGCATCGCCTTCGACATGCCCACCCTCATGGGCTACGACCACGACGAGCCCTGGGCCGAAGGCGAATTCGGAAGCTGCGGCGTCGCGGTCGACTCGCTGAGCGACATGGAAATCCTGCTCAGCGACCTTCCGCTCGACAGGATCACGACCTCGATGACCATCAACAGCCCGGCGCCGGTGGTGTGGGCGCTCTTCATCGCCGCCGCCGAGAAGCGCGGAGTGCCTCGGGCGAAGCTCGCCGGCACGCTCCAGAACGACATCCTCAAGGAGTACACCCCCCAGAACGAGTTCATCTACCCGCCGGACCACTCGATGCGATTGGTAACCGACA
>CALMIW010000749.1 GCA_937864275.1 uncultured Dehalococcoidia bacterium | reverse complement strand
CACCCTCGCCTCAAATGGCCGCCCCACACCTCCGTTCGCTCATCCCTTGCCGCGCGATCCTCGGCCGCTGCCCGCGCGACGAGACACCTCCCAAGACACCCACAAGACACTACCTCGCTCGAATCTGGAGAGGTGTCTTCAGGTTACTTGAAGACACGAAAAAACTCTGCGCGGGCACGCCACGGCTCTCCCGTCGGTTGGGTGCCCCGCGCCCGCTGCGCATCACGCGAAACGACGCGAAACCAATGCGGTCGCGTCACGCGAAACGACGCGAAATCGATGCGAAACAACGCAGAATCGACGTGTTTTCGTTTTCGCACGCTCGGCGCACCGCCGGCCGTCACATGCGCTCGGTCAGCTCCACACCCGGCGGGTTTACCCGGTTCCGACGCTCGTTCGCGGCGGCTGGTATAGTTCGGCCCACACAAAACACCCGGGGAGCCACACCCATATGCGTTACACCTACGAACCCGAAGTCGAAGCCTTCCGCGAGGAGGTGCGCCAGTTCATCAAGGACAATCTGCCGCCCGAAGAGGTGCGGCTGGCGCGCGGATACGAGGGCGGTTTCAAGACCTACCAGGAAGAGTACGACTACACGATGGGCTTCCAGAAGAAGCTCTCCGATCGCGGCTGGCTGGCTATGGCCTGGCCGAAGGAATACGGCGGCGGCGGCGCCAGCCACATGCGCCAGCTCGTCTACAACGAGGAGATGGCCTACGCCCAGGCGCCTTCCGGCAACATGGGCATCGCGTGGGTCGGCCCCAGCCTGATGCTCTACGGCACCGAAGAGCAGAAGACGAAGTTCATCCCCCGCATCACCGGCGCCGATGACTGGTGGTGCACGCTCTATTCCGAGCCGGGCGCCGGTTCGGACCTGGCCGCCCTGCAGACGCGCGCGACCCGCGACGGCGACGGCTGGCGCATCAGCGGCAGCAAGACCTCCGGCGGCCACCTCGCCGACTGGGGCTGGCTGGCCGCCCGCACCGACCCGGATGCGCCGAAGCACAAGGGCATCACCATGTTCATGGTCAACATGAAGGCGCCCGGCGTGACCGTGCGGCCGCTGATCAACATGAGCGACCGCCACGGCTTCAACGAAGTGTTCTTCGAAGACGTCCGCATCCCGGCGAACCGGGTGGCCGGGGAGGTGAGCCGCGGCGCGTCCCCCACGGCCGGCGCGCGCGACTTCGACCGGCCGGGCATCCAGTCGTGCGCCGGCGGCCCGCGCAGCGTCGAGCGGCTCACGCGGCTGGCGAAGGAACACCCGGAGCTGGTCGAACGGCGGCCTTCGGTCCGTTACGAACTGGCGGACCGCGCGATCGACATCGCCGTCGGCACGAACCTCGCCTACCGCGTCGCCACCATGCAGGCGAAGGGGCTGGTGCCGAACCACGAAGCGAGCGCCTCGAAGCTGTTCGGCAGCGAAATGGGCCAGCGCATCGCCCTCACCGGCATGCACCTGCTCGGCACGCTGGGCCAGCTGAAAGACGGCACGAAGCACCAGATCATCGACCAGGCGACCGCCTACACCAGCTCCGTCAGCGGCACCGTCGCCGCCGGCACGAGCGAAATCCAGCGCGGCATCATCGCCACGCGCGGGCTCGGCCTGCCGCGCGGATAGCGGTGGAGTTCCAGTACTGAGCACCGCGGTGCGTGGATCGAGGACTGAGGAGAAGCGTTTCTGCTCAGTCCTTTCCACGTCCGCACCCGGCCGGAGGCCCACATGAGGATCGGCATCAGCCTGACGAGCGCGTACCGGGTACGAGACCCGCGTGAGGGCGCGCGCCAGATGATCGAGCGGGCGGCGGCGGCGCGCGAGGCGGGGCTGGATTCGCTCTTCGTCGGCGACCACCACTCGACGGGCGGGACGTATTACCAGAACACGCCCATGTTGGGCCGGCTGCTGGCGGAATGGGGCGATGCGACGGCGGGCTGCCTGTTCCTGCTGCCGCTGTGGAACCCGGTGCTGCTGGCGGAACAGGTGGGCACGCTCGCGTCGATCGCGCAGGGGCGGTTCATCATCCAGACGGGCCTCGGCGACGGCCGCGACCAGTTCGAAGCGATGGGCGCGAACATCAAGCAGCGGCCTTCCGCGTTCGAAGAGTCGCTCGATTGTGTGAAGCGGCTGCTGGCGGGCGAGACGGTCTCGAGGGAGGGGCGGGTGCGCTTCCGCGGTGCGCGGGGGGCGCCCCTGCCGCCCGGGCCGTGGGCGATTCGTCGACCGGTCAGCGGGCCGCGCGCGTCTCGGTGGAGCGGGCGGCACGGCTGGGCGACGGCGGGCTGGGGGCGCCCTCGGCGACTCCGGAGCAGGCGGCGCGCCAGCTGGCGACGTACGAGGATGCCTGCCGGGCGCTGGGCAAGGCGCCCGGGGCGACGGCTCTGCGCCGGGACGTGTACGTGGGCGAAACCGCTGCGGAGGCGAGGGCGGTGGCCGAGCCGATCATCGACGCCGGGTATCGCGGGTTCGACCCTTCGGCGCCGATCTACGGATCGATCGACGAAGTGGCGGCGAAGTTCCGGGCGCTCGGCGAGCAGGGCTACAGCGACATCATCATCCGGCACCTGACGAGCGACCACGAGAAGGTGCTGGGATCGCTGCGGCGGATGAGGGAAGTGCGGTCGGCCGTGGCCGGCCCGCGGTGATGACCAAGGCCGCGGGTACGCGGTACTCTGCGGGAATGAGTGACCGAATCTCCTGGTTCCCAATCGCCGACCGTGAGACCTGCACGCCTGAGACACGGGCGCTGTTCGACCTGCTCGAAGAGAAGCTGGGGTTCGTGCCGAACGTCTTCCGGGCGTTCGCCTGGCGCGAAGAGCGGATGACCAAGTGGCGGGCGCACTTCGACGACCTGATGACGCCCTCCGAAGGGCTGACGAAGTCCGACCGGGAGATGATCTCGGTGGTGGTCTCGATGCAGAACCAGTGCCTCTACTGCCTGACGAGCCACGGCTTCGCGCTCCGGGCGTTGCTGAAGGACCCGGTCAAAGGCGAACGCATCGTGCTCGACTACCGGCGCGCCGGGTTGAGCGAGAAGCAGATGGCCATGCTGGACTTCGCGGTCAAGCTCACGCTGGACCCGGTGACCGTGGCCGAAGAGGACATCGACGAGCTGCGGGCGGTGGGCTTCAGCGACGAGGACGCCTGGGATATCGTCGAGGTCACCGCCATGTTCAACTTCACGAACCGGCTGATGAGCGGCGCGGGCGTGATGCCGAACCCCGAGTACCACGGGATGGCGCGCTAACCCTCAGCTTCGAGGCTTCGCTCGAACCGGCCGGTTAGAGGATGGATTCGATGAAGGCGGCGACGCCGTCCTCATCGGCCGAGAGGGTGTGGCGGGTGGCGGCGGCTTTCGCCTCCGGGGTGGCATCGGCCATCGCGACCGCGAGCCCGGCGGCTTCGAACATCGGGATGTCGACCTCGCTGTCGCCGATGGCGGCGGCCTCGGCGGGATCGATGCCAAGGTGGGCGCAGAGCGCGCGCAGGGCGCTGCCCTTGTCGACCCCCGGCGCGGTGATCGTGATGAGGGC
>CALMIW010000748.1 GCA_937864275.1 uncultured Dehalococcoidia bacterium | reverse complement strand
GTGCCGCGGCATACGTTTCGCCGATTCCCTCGATCTCGATGATCTTCGTCATCTGCTACCTCCTTATGGCTCCGCCAGCGGGGACTGGCGATGCGCCCACATTCTAACCCCAGATAGTTCGCGAGAAAGCCCCTCCATTTGTGGGGCAAATTGCCGCCGGGCGCCGGTGCGAAGCACAATTGCCGCCCATGGCTTCGAAGACTGCGCACGCCAGTTATGACGACATCCCCTACGACGGCGGAATTGTCGTCGGCAGCCACCCCGAGCACCTCGCGACGATTGGCCGGCTCTTCGGCATGGCGCCCGCGCCGGTCCAGCGCTGCCGCGTCCTCGAAATCGGCTGTGCCACCGGCGCGAACCTGCTCCCAATGGCCTATTCGCTCCCGCACGCCGAGTTCACCGGGATCGACCCCTCCCGCCGGCAGATCGAGCTCGGTATGAAGATGCTCGCGGAGTACGGCGTCTCCAACGTCGAACTGGTCGTCGCCGACATCCGCGACGCCCTCGCCTGGCAGCGCGAATTCGACTACATCGTCTGCCACGGCGTGCTCACCTGGGTCGCGCCGGAAGTCCAGGACGCCATCCTCGCCGCCTGCCGGCGACTCCTCGCACCGAACGGCATCGCCTACCTCAGCTACAACGCCCTCCCCGGGTTTCACATGCGCGCCGCCATCGGCGAGATGCTCCGTTACCACGCCCGCAACTTCCAGGACCCGGGCGAGCGCATCGACCAGGGCCGCGCGATCCTCAACTTCCTCGTCACCGCATCGGGCTCGGCATCGGGTGGTGATGAGACGCTCAACATCTACAACAGCATGCTCCAGCGCGAGAAGGCAATCCTCGATGGCGCGCCGCGTTCGTACCTCATGCACGAGCACCTCGTCGATGACAGCTCCGCGTTCTACCTCCACGAATTCGTCGATTTCGCAAAGTCCCACGCCCTCCAGTACATCGGCGACGCGGCCTTCGCCACCATGCTCGTCCGCGACCTCCCGGACGACGTCGCCGAAGAAATCAACCGGATCGCCCCGGACCAGGTTTCGCTCGAGCAGTACCGCGACTTCGTGGTCAACCGGATGTTCCGAAAGTCGCTCGTCTGCCGCGACGACGTCACCCTCGAACGCCACATCTCCACGGATGTGATCGCGTCGCTCCTGTTCCGCGGCCGCCTCGTGCGCAACCGAGACGGGCAGTGGCAGATCAACAAGTTCGGCGGCGCGGTCGTCGCCGTGACCGACACAGGCGTCAAGGCCGTCCTCGATGTCCTCGAAGAAGCCGCGCCGGCGCCCCTGGATTTCAGCGAACTCGCCCGCCGCGTGGGCGACCGCGACGCCTCGGCGGCCGAACAGCTCCCGGCGATCCTCCTGTCGCTCTACTCGCTCGACGGCGTCGACTTCCGGACCTGGGCGCCCACGGTCGCCGCAACCGTCAGCGTGAAGCCCGAGGCATTTCTGCCGGCCAGGAAGAGCGCACGCGCAGGCATGAGCTCCGTCCCCGTCCCCTATCACAACACCATCGCGCTCGATGCCTTCGTCTGCCGGATGCTTCCCCTTGTCGACGGCTCTCGCGACCACGCCGAGCTCACCACGGCAATGGAGGCCATGGCCGCGAGCGGGGCGCTCACCGTCCCCGGCGCTGCTGAGGGCGAAGCCATGGAGCGCGACGTGGTGGCCCGGCTCGTCGGCCAGGCCCTCGAACAACTTCGCCGTGCGGGATTGCTCGTCAGCTGACCTTGCGCGCCACCATCGCTCGCAACTCCTCAAGGCTCACAGAACCAGGCTGTGCCCTCGTCGCCGCCATCCGTGTCGCGACTTCTCGCACCACGGAGTTGTAGGGAGTCGGCACACCGTGCAGCCGCCCGATCAGTTCAATCTCACCGTTCAGGTAGTCCACTTCCGTGGTCTGGTGGCCCCGCAGCACGCTCTGAAGGGTCGAACTCGCCGAACGGGCTTCGCCTCCCACGTCTTGCGCGCGGTAGTGGCTCGTCACCCGCGAAACGTAGTCGGCGGGCGAAACCGCGGCGATCCCCGCGGCCTCGTAGCAGGCAACCGCTTCCTGGCGGACATGCTCGACGAACTCGCCCAGTTCTCCCCCGGCCGCCCACGCAGACCGTCCGACAATCACTTCCACCCCGTTGCCCAGGTTCAAAATCAGCTTGCGGTACTTCAATGCCATCGCGTCGGTGCTCGGCTCCGCATGGAAATGCGACCCGGCCAGCGCGGCGCAGACTTCCGTCGCGATGGCATCGCTCCCCCCGGGGTAGCGCCCGGAATGCAGGCAGCCGCTGAGCGGCGCCGCCGAAGCGATAACCTCCCCGGGGACCAGGAACGTCGCGGGCATCGCGACGAGCGTGGCGTACACGTTCTCGAACCGTCGGCTGGCCAGCCGCTCGTTCTCCACGCCGTTCTGCGCGCAGAACACGGGCACGCCGGTACCGGCGCACTGCTCCAGTTCCCGCAGCGCCGGCTCGGTGTCCTGCGTCTTCATCGTCAGCATGACGACGTCGCCGTCTCGCCAGGCGACCTCCCGCGGGTGGCCGACCGCCGCAATGGGCACGCGAACCTCGCCCTCCGGGGCCTTCAACAGGAGTCCGTTCGCTTTGATCGCTGCCAGGTGCTCACCGCGGCAGATCAGCACGACGTCAAGCCCCGCCAGCGCCAGCCTTGCCCCGATCCCTCCGCCAATTCCGCCTGCGCCATAGATGACGATTCGCACCGGTCCCTGCCCCCAGAAGCCTTCAGGATGCGGAAGAGCCTACCACGCGGCCTGGGTTAACCCGCTGCTCCAGTCGCTTCCGTCGGGCCGTCCCTGCGCTGCGGCCGGACTGCCATCACCCCGGCCTGGACGATGACCGCGGCGACTCCGGCGAAGAGCACGAAGTCGCCGAGCGAGTAGATGTTCGTACCGTACACGGGCACGGTGACCACATAGCGGTCCGAGAGGGCGAAGAAGTGGATGTCGTCCCGCTCCAGCACCACGTCCTTGCCGTGGTTCGTCTGCTTTCCGATGTCTTCGCGAGTGACTTCCGGGAACGCGCCCGAACGCTCGATGACGGCGTAGTCGATGGGCATCGACCCGTTGTGCGCCGCCATCGGGACCAGGTTGAGGACGATACCCAGTGCAACAAGCCACGCACCCCAAAAACGGCGCAGCTTCAGGGCCAGGAGCGCGAGCACGACGGTCGTGGAGAAGAACAGCACCTGTCGGACGGCTCCGCTCGTGCCGTGAGGGTCCAGGTTGCTGATCGCGAGTTGCTGGGCGACGAAGATCACTGCCGCGATCGCAAGCACAACAGAATCGCCCGCACGGTTGACCATGCGGGCGATCTTTCGTGAAGCGAATCCAACCGACAATAGCGTCGGTTCTCTGCCTACCAGGACTGGAACGGGGCGGCGCCGGCCAGGGCGATCGTGGCGAGAGCGGCAACGGCGACCAGCGAGGAGAGAAGACGAGTCATGGCGGGGTCCTCCAGCAGTTAGTTCGAACTGCCCGGGAGGGAACCCCAGGGGTTTCGCCAAACTCCCCCGGG
>CALMIW010000747.1 GCA_937864275.1 uncultured Dehalococcoidia bacterium | reverse complement strand
ATCGGGGTTCCACCAGAAGCCGCGGGTGCGGTCCAGCTCTTCCTGGGCGATGAATTCCGCGAGGCCGTTGGTCAGCCCGGGTTCGGCGCCACTCGTCAGCTTCCGCGGTTCGCCACCGGCGAGAGGAAGCACCCAGAGCTCATCGTCGCGGACGAAGGCAACCTTGCTTCCGTCGGGGCTCAGGTGGGGGTCGATAGCTCCCTCCGAGCCGGGAAGCTCGGCCATCTCGCTGCCGCCCACGCTCGCCCAGAGCTTCCCGCCGCCGGGAACGAGGAGGACCTCGCGCGCCGACTTCGAGGCGAATCGGTAGTCGGTCACACCGAGCTCGCGGAGCCGGGCGCGTTCACGGCGGAGCTCCTCATCGCGCGAGAGCGCGCCCTCGCTGGTGCTCGAAGGCGGAGGGCCGGCGAGCACGCGGCGCTCCCCGCTGGCCAGGTCGTACCGCCAGAGCGAACGCACGAGGCTGCCTTCCTCGCTGAACAGGTAGGTCACCCCTTTCCCGTCCGGGGTGAACCCGAGGCGGCCGGGGACGACAGTCCCGGGGCGCGGGTAGGCCGCCACCTGCGCGAGGGTCAACGTCTCAAAGGGTTTGGTCACGAATCAAATGCCTCCGCTCGCAGCGTTTCGATCTCGGGGATGGTCTTTGGGATGGCGGCGGTGAGGACGTCGCTGCCGCTTTCGGTGACCAGGACGTCGTCCTCGATGCGGATGCCGCCGAATTCGCGGAGGGCATCGACCTTCGCCCAGTCCACGCAATCGGCGAAGCGGGTACGGCGCGCCGGGTCATCGATCAGCGCTCTGACGAAGTAGATGCCCGGCTCGATGGTCACCACGTAACCCGGCTGGAGTGGAAGGTCCGCGCGGAGCCACTTGAGGCCGAAGCGGTCGCTCGGCGTGCGCGCGGCGAGGCAGCCGCCCGCGTCGTGCGTCGAAAGTCCGAGCATGTGCCCGAGGCCGTGCGGAAAGAAAAGGGCATGCGCATCGCGCTCCACGAGGTCCTCGGCGCGGCCCTTGAGGATCCCCAGGTCGGCGAGCCCTCCCGCTATCTGGGCGCATGCGGCGAGGTGCAGGTCCTTGTATTCGACGCCCGGCCTGGCGTTCGCGATGGCCGTTTCCTGCACGGCGAGCACCAGCTCGTACAGGTCTCTCTGTGCCCCATGGAAGCGCCGGCTCACCGGAAACGTGCGCGTGACGTCGCTCGCGTAGCCGCCGAACTCCGCGCCGGCGTCCATCAGGACGATCTCGCCGTCGCGCATGGCCCGGCTGGTCGGCGAGAAGTGCAGGACGGCGCCGTTGGAACCGGTCCCGACGATGGAGCCGTAGGCGGTCCGTTCGGCGCCGTGGCGGAAGAACTCGGCCTCCACTTCCACCTGCAGTTGGCGTTCGGTCATGCCCGGCCGGGCGTTGCGGAACGCGAACAGGTGGCCGGCACGGGACGCGTCGGCGGCGCCCCGCATGAGGGCGATCTCACCCGGGTCCTTCGCCCGGCGCGTCTCTGAGACCTGCTCCGACAGCCGGCCGGCGAGCGACTCGTCGACATCCAGTTCGAGCGATGCCCAGCTGGCGATCCCGTAGCCACGCGCGTTTCGGGCTACGTCGTGGTTGCCAAGGATCGCAAGGGGCTCGCTCCGCCGCCGCTCGAGCCAGGGCTTGAACTCCTCGAGCGGGCGGACCGGGGTGCCGGTCTCGGAAGCCAACTGGACGTGGTCGACGCCATCGCCTACCCAGACGCGGTCTTCGAGGCCGGCCACCGGGGCAAAGGTGACCCATCCTTCCGCCGGATCGAAGGCGAGCACGGCCCCGGGCAGTTGCGCTCCCGCGAGGTAGGCGAACTCGGGGTGGGCGTGGAACTCGTGGTACTGGTCGGTCCCCTCGACGGGCACATGCAGGCCGGAGGGAACGATGACGCCGCCGCGGGCGAGGTCCCAGGCTGCGGCAACGCGGTCGCGGCGTGCGTTCAGTTCAGCAGTCGTTTGCATCGCCGCATAGTGTATTCGGTCAGGCAGGCTGGTAGTTCGCGGCGGCCGCGGCGAGGGAGGCCGCGATGTCATCGCGCAACGCGGGGGGACCGACGACGATGGCTTCCGGGCCCCATCCACGCACCCAGGGGGTGATTTCGAGGAGGCTCGGCAGACTGACGCAGAGACGGACACCGCCCTCCGGGAGGTCTTCGAGTTTCTGGCTCGGGTGCCAGTAGCTCTCGCGAATGCGCGAAGCGACCGACGACGAGAAGTCGATTTTCACCTCGTGCTGGTCTTCGCCGATGACCGCGCCGCCCCAACTGCGGCGCAGCTGTTCGGCGATGTGGTCCACGGGGCCGGGCTCGAACTCCCGCGGGGTAACGACGACATCGAGGATGCGGTCGAGCTTGAACGACCGGACTTCCTTGTGCTCGGAGCTGAAGCCGAAGACGTAGGTGCCGCTCTGGGTGTGATCGAGGAGGTAGGGGTCCAGGTCCGTCGTGCGGGCGTTGGCGTGGCTCGCCGAGCGATAGGTGATCGACGCCGTCCGATTGGCGGCCCAGGCCTCGGTGAGCCTGCGAAGGGACTCGATGTAGGCGCTGTTCGCCGGGAGCTGGCCGTACTCCTGGACCGTCCGGCGCATGTGGCCGGCAAGGCCTTCAGGGAGCGCATCGGCGACTTTTTCCAGTGCCGAGACGCCGTCCGGGTCGCGTTCGTCGGCGGAGCGGAGCATCAAGCGAGTGGCGAAGTAGACCGCGCGGGCCTCCTGGAGCGTGAGCCGCACCGGCCCGAAGACCAGCTTGGCACCGGGCATGAGCTTCCAGCGCCGTCCTTCGTACTCGAGGGGCACACCGAGCTCGCTTTCGAGTGCCGCGATGTCGCGCTGGATCGTGCGCTGGCTGTAGCCGAGCTCGTTCGCCAGCTCGGCGCAAGAGACGTTGCCGCGCTTCACCAGCAACTCGCGAATGCGCACGAGGCGCGTTGCCCGCCTGGTCTGTTCGGTCAAATTCACCCGCCTTCCGCTTCAAGGGATCCAGTCGCTCCGCGGAACGGCTGTCACGAACACACTAGGCGGTAAACACGACAGAAAATGTCGCGTAATTCACTCGTTTGTTCATGATTCGTGAATTTATAGACTCTTCCAACGGCTGCGTAAACTGCCCCCCGGCGCGGGACGAGCCGAGACGGGAGCCGCGCCCTGGCCTACGATCTCCTCTATGCCGGGACCACAAGAGTTCGGACCACTCGACCACATCGTCGCGGAGGCTATCGGCCAGCCCGGTCAGCGCCGCTTCCGCCTTCTCGTCATGACCATGGAAGGCGATTCTGCGTCACTCTGGCTCGAAAAGGAGCAGCTCGTCGCCCTGGGCGAAGCGATCGAGAACGTGCTCCGAGACCAGGGCTATGAATACCAGGCACGCCCGCTCGACGACATCCCGCCGCCGCCGGTGTTCCCGCTGAATACGACGTTCGAGTTCCGCCTTGCGCAACTCTCGATGGGCGTCGACGGGGACCGCCGGGCGGTCGTCCTCATCGCGGCGGACGGACCGGACGACGAGAGCGACACGACGACGGTGACGATGAACTTCGACTATCGAAAGGCCTACGAACTGCGCCGCCAGATCACCCAGGTGGTCGCGGCCGGCCGGCCTCCCTGCCCGCTTTGCACGGCGCCGATGGACCCGTCGGGTCACGTCTGCGTGAAAACGAACGGGCATAACCCGCACTAACCCTACTCGCCGATGATGACGGGGAGCGTGGGCGTCGCCGTCGGCGGGGACGTCGGTGTGGCCGTGGGCGATGGCGCCGGGGTCGGCGTACTCGTCGGGGCCGGTGGAACCGTCGGGGTCGCGGCTGCCGTCGGCACCGGCGACGGGGTGGGCTCGATGTCCTCGGGGCCTGGGCCCGAACCCGGGGGCGGCGGTTCGTATTCTGGCATTTCTGGCAGGTCGCCGGCGGCGGCGGTGAACGAAAACGCGCTCTGCGTGCTGATCAACTCCACGAACACCGGACCGCGCTCGAAGACGATTTCCTCGCCTGCGGCGGTGTAGAACCGCGTCCGATCCTCGCGCTTCTCCTTCTTCCATGTCCCTTCGTATGCCTGGCCGCCGGTGAACACGGTCGCGGGACCGCTTCCGAGCTGCTCGTAAAGCAGATGTCCGGCTCCATCGACAACCTCGGTCGGAGCGCGCATTACGACGACTGTGGCGAACGCGAGCTGGGCATTCGAGATCGCATCGAGGTGCGGGCCGCCAAACTGGAAGCGCAGGTAGCGGTGCGAGGCCGGATCCCACCTCCACTGAATGTACTGCCAGGAGTACATCCGGCCGGAGAAATCGACGGCAATGCCCTCCGCGGGCTTGCCTTTCGGGAGCGGCGTTCCCGGGGTGCGGAACAACCAGGAGGGCGTGGAGGGCGGACCGGCGAACCCGAGTTCGGCGGCCGCCTGGCGGAGATACCCGGTGCTGGTCGCGAGGTCGTACGGGCCGGAACGATCGCTATCGCGGAAGTAGTAGTTGCCGGAGACGTCGGAGAACGCGTTCAGGTCCTTCACGCCCCACTCGACGATCTGACCCAGGGCGTTGGCGTCGTTGTCGGTCGAGGCGCCGCCCGCGTGGCCGAACATCGCGGCCAGCTCGCTCGTCCAGATGACGAACGGCGTCCGTGCCGAGCGCACGGGGAGGACCTTCTCCGCCTCCTGCCGCCAGTAGACCGCCATGAGGCGGGTGATCCCGCCCTCGACGAACGCCTCGTACACCAGGTCGGCCCGGTCCAGGCCCGCGTGCGGGTAGGCGCCGGTGGTGTTGTCGACCATGACCGCGAGCGGGAGAAGGTCCTTGCGCGCCGCCCACTCCGCGTCCGTCATCGCGACGCCGTCGAGGATGCCGGCATGGGCGATGGGCGTCGCGGAGGCTTCCGGCGTTGCCGTCGGACGAGCCGTCGCCGAAGGAGCCGCCGTCGGTGTCGCGGCAGGGGTAGCCGGCTGTTCAACGGGGTCGTCACCTCCGTCGCCCATTACGCCGATTGCCACGCCAACGGCAGCGACGAGGGCGACGCCGGCCCCGGCCACCACCAGCAAGCGCGCTCGCCCAATTCGGGCCAGGAGGTGTCCCATCTCCCGATGCTACGAATCGCTGCTACAGGGGGCAACGGAGGCCAGGACTGGCATCTTCCCGCGCTTGCCACGCGCTGTACGCTCGAACCAGAGCTACATGACGAGAGTGAACGCACCCGGGCCGAGGGAGGGGCTCATTGCCCGCCTCGCGGACGAGCTGCTGCTTCGGTCCGCCTCGCTTGGCCACCCGCTCCGTGCTGGTATCGACGGCCGCTCGGCGGCCGGGAAGTCCCACCTCGCCGAAGAGTTGGTCGCCGAACTGCGTCGTCGCGGCAGCGAGGCAGTGCGCGTCTCCCTCGACGAGTTCCACCGTCCCGGGCACAAGTTTCGGTCCGAGCG
>CALMIW010000746.1 GCA_937864275.1 uncultured Dehalococcoidia bacterium | reverse complement strand
GACCCCGCAAAGCTGCTCGACGTCATCGTGGGTTACGGCCCGGAAGACCCGGCGACGGCCCACGGCGTCGGGTTCGCCCCGGCGAGCTACACCGAATTTCTCGACCGCGAGGGCCTGCGCGGCGCACGCGTCGGCATCCTTCGCGAGCCGATGGGCACAGGCTCCGAGCCGGACTCGGCGGACTTCGCCCGCGTGAGCGATGTCTTCGAATCCGCCCTGTCGGAACTCATCGCAGCCGGGGCGACCCTCGTTGACATCACTATCCCGGGCCTCAACGAGCTCGTGGCGATGCGGGCGAGCGACGGCCTGCAGGACGAAGGGCTGATGACCTGGCTCAACCGCAGCGCGAAGCCGCCCTACGGCTCCCTCGCCGAGCTCACTTCGCAGCCAGCCTATGCCGACTACCAGGCCCTTCGCGGGGGCGGCCGTACGACGGCGGTCATCCGCAGCGGCGGGAAGGACGCGCACTACGAATACCTCCTCGCCCGCGAGGAGTTGATGACCCGCCTCCTCAAGGTGATGGCAGACAACAAGCTCGACGTCATCGTCCACAAGACGGTGGAGCACACGCCAACGCTCATCAAAGACGGTGTGAATCCGCCCTTCGTGAACCACAAGGGCGCTCCCCACGTCAACACCTTCCTCATCTATGTCCCGTCGATCAGCGTGCCGGCCGGCTTCACCACCGATGGGCTGCCGGTCGGCATCACGTTCCTCGGGCGGCCCTACAGCGACGCTTCGATGGTCAAGTACGCCTACGCGTACGAGCAGGCGACGCACCACCGCGTGCCACCGCCCACCACGCCGGCGTTGCCCTGATCGCGGATGTCCTCGGCAGCTCCGGCTGCCGGCGCATGAATCCCAGGAGGTTGTTCACATGGCAAGAGAAAGTTGGCTCCCCTACCTCTCCGAACGCGACCGGCAGCATCTCGCCGCCGGCTACCAGAAGAACGAGTACTTCGGCTTCGGCAAGAACCCGGTCTGCCTCGTCATCGACGACTACTACAGCGTCCTCGGCCTCGAACGGCAGCCGTTCTTCGAATCCATCAAGAAGTGGCCGATGAGCACCGGCCTCGAGGGCTGGGACGCGATCGACAAGACGGTCGAGCTTGTCCGCGCCTCCCGCGCGAACGATGTGCCCGTCATCTACGTCCATGGCATGGAGCAGGGCTTCGTCCCGTGGGGCCGGCGTGCGAAGCGCGACCGTCTCAGCAACCTCAGCGCTGAGGAGCGTGCCAAGGCGAACCAGATCGTCGATGAGATCGCTCCGCTCCCCGGCGAGCTCGTGATCCAGAAGGCGGCAGCGAGCGCTTTCCAGGGCACGCCTCTCGTGTTCCACCTGAACTACTACGGCATCGACACCGTCATCGCCTGTGGCGAAACGACAAGCGGCTGCGTCCTCGCATCCGTCGTCGATGGCGCGACCTACCGCTACGCGATGGGCGTCGTCGAAGAGTGCACCTTCGACCGCACCGAGGCGTCTCACTACATCAACCTGTTCGACATGCACCAGAAGTACGCCGACGTTGTCTCGCTCGGCGAGGCGATCGCGTATTTCGACGGCATCGGCGCCACCAAGGGGCTCCTGGCCACGGCCACTGCCTAGCACTCGGCGTGCCCGGCCCGCCAGAGCGGAGGCCCCTCGGCGGCCTCCGCTCCGTCGTTCCGGAACGACCACCAAGGAGAGGGTTTGTCATGCTTTTCGTTCGAGATCTTTCGCGGCGGTCGTTCCTGAAGGCAGCCGGCGCAGCCGGCGTAGCCGGTGGACTCTCAGTCGTAGGCGCCGGCTGTGGCTCCGACGATGACGACGACGATGCGACGAGCACCCCGGGCGAGGCCGCCACGCGCCCGGGAGTGAGTGGCCAGGCGACGACGGCCGCGCCGGTAACACTGGCTGCGAATCAGTCGCTGACCATCCGGCAGTACGACGAACCCGGGAGCCTCGATCCCGCTTTCCTCTTCCGCATCGAGGCCGAAAACATCGCTTCGAACATCTACAGCGCGCTCACGGCCTATGACCCGCTCACCGGCGAACCGATCCCGGACCTCGCCGAAAGCTGGCAGGTCTCGCCCGATGGCAAGACCTACACCTTCAAGCTCGTCGAGAACGCGTACTGGCACCAGGACTTCGGCAAGTTCACCTCGGCCGATGTGAAGTACTCGTACGACCGCATCCTCGATCCGGCCACGAAGTCGACCTACCGGCCGGAGTTCAACAACGTCCTCTCGGTGGAGGCGCCGACCGAATACACGGTGGTCATCAACCTCAAGACGCCCGACGTGAACTTCCTCTACCAGGTGGGCAATTACCACCAGGGCCAGATCGTCAAGAAGGAAGCTATCGCGAAGTACGGGGACAAGTACCCCCGCAACCCCGTTGGCACCGGGCCGTTCGAGCTCGTCGAGTGGGTGGCGAACTCGCACATGTTGCTCAAAGGCCACAAGGGCTACTACAAGGGCGCCCCAACGCTTACCGAGCTTCGGTTCAACCTGATCAAGGACACCGCCGCCGCCGAGACCGCGCTCTCGAACGGCGAAGTTGCGGTCGCGATGAGCATCGGCCGTAACACCGAGATTATCGACCGCCTTGGCAAGTCCAATCGCTACGTGCTCCACAAGTCCGAGGACTACGCGAACAACCTCTGGATCTTCAACCCGGACTACGCCCCCCTGGCCGACCCGCGCGTGCGACAGGCCTTCGCCTACGGGACCGATAGCGCGGCGATCTCCAAGGCGCTCACGCCGTACACGGCCAAACCCGCCAAGAGCATTCTCCCACCGTTCATGCCCGTCTACACCGACGAGTTGCCCGCGTACGAATACAACCCGACGAAGGCGAAGGAACTGCTCCAACAGGCCGGGTACGGCGGCGGCTTCTCCGTGAAGCAAATCCTGACAAGCACCACCGGGGCGAGCGACGACCTGCTCTACCGCCAGTCTCAGCTGGAGCAGATCGGCATCAAGCTCGAATTCGAACTCATGGAAACGGCCATCTGGAACCAGCGGCGCAACGGCGGCGACTACCAGATCACCGGCCGGCTCTACCCGGCTGTGAACCCGGACACGCTGCTCTTCGGCTACCTCCATCCCGACAACATCGTCCCGAAGGGCCTGAACGGTGCGAAGTACAACAACCCGGCCCTGACCGCGAAGCTCGAGGCGGCCAGGGCGGAACTGAACGAAGAGAAGCGCAAGGGCCTCTACAAGGAAGTCCAGAAGATCGCGATGGACGAACTCCCCTACGTGCCCATGGCCACGAGCACCGTCTACTGGGCGGCGTATCCATGGGTGAAGAACCTCGTCGTCGACAAGTTGGCCGCCGTCAACTGGTACCCGGTCCAGCTGGAGGAGCACGCATGACCGGCTACACGCTGAAGCGGGGGGCGTCGCTGCTGCCGACGCTCCTCGGCACCGTGACCCTGGTGTTCCTGATGATTCGACTGATCCCCGGTGACCCGGCGGCGGCTGTCGGCGGCGAAAACCTGGGTGAGGAGGCCCTTTCGGCCCTGCGCGAAAAGCTCGGCGTCGATGGCTCCATCCAGAGCCAGTACGTCGACTTCCTCGGGCATCTCGTCCGGTTCGACCTCGGGCAGTCCATCCACACCGGGTTGCCGGTGACGCAGGTGATCAAGGAAGCCCTCCCCGTGACGGCGGCCGTGGCACTG
>CALMIW010000745.1 GCA_937864275.1 uncultured Dehalococcoidia bacterium | reverse complement strand
CTTACACCAACCTGGCGGAGGCCGTCGCACATTCGTCGCCCCCCGGGTCGGCAGTCCAGTTCAGGCTGCACTCGGAGAGCGGGAGCCTGACACGGCCCACGTCCATCAACGCGGCCGTGATGGGTGCGGCCTCGTCGAAGACCGACGCCGAGCACTTGGCGATGCTCGTACTGGCCAATCTCCCCACCGAACTACACGTGAACCCGTGCGACCAGGCAGGATCCGCGAAGCTGGTGACGTATCTGGACGCCACCGCCGAACTGTCGATGGTCGAGGTACGTCGACGCCTGGAAGAAGCCGACCCGTTGAGGCTCATCACGGACCCCTCAGCCCCGCATCTTCCCTTTGTGTTGAGGTGGTCTCCCGAACGATTCGCGCTCCGCAAGTCCGTCGAATTGCTCTCACGCCAGTCCGGCCGTGCAGTGATCTGCCTCCACATGCAGGCGTCGACCCCATCCGAATCCCTTCTGGACACGCTCACCGACACCGTCCAGATATTGCGTGAGGACCCCGCGCGGAGACTCGATGACCTGAGTACCCAGATCCTGTCGGAAGCAATACGAGACATCCGCGATCTTCCGCGCGCGGCCCTGCACGTCCGGGTCGCCTACGGGGGCCACGAACCGCCGCTCCCGGGGCTACTGGAATCCATCGGCATGGACCTCACCGGGCCCGGAGGTTTCGAGCTCATCGCCTCCACTCCCGATGAGACGATGGATGCCAGGGAGCTTTTCAGTTCAGCGACCTCCATCCCGTGGGGTATTTCGGGGATGGATCGCGGAATGCGCGAAATGATCCACCTGACCCCGGCGGACCTGGCGGGGCGGGTCGTCCGGTTCCCCCAGCCGCCTGTAGGGGGACTGCCCGCGATGGCCAGCGAGCCACTCAGCACGCTTCCCCGATCACCTCAGAGACGCGCGTTCGAGAGAAATGGGGCGCCCTCACCCGTGTGCACGATCGGGCGGAGTTCCAGCGGCGGCTCCGTGGACCTGACACTGTCCGAACTCAACCGGCACGTACTGGTCGCGGGGCTGCCCGGCTTCGGCAAGACCCAGACTATCCACACCATCTTGGCGTCCCTCTGGCGCGACCACCGGATCCCGTTTCTTGTCCTCGATCCCGCGAAGAGCGACTACGGCGACCTGGCCGACTTGCTCGCCGATTCAGGCGCACGCCGCGTCGTACTGGGGCCGGAAACACCGGCGTTCAACCCGTTCGTCGTCCCCGTCGGGTGCACCATCGAAGCGCACGCGGCACGCGTCACCGGCGCGTTCGACACAGCGCTCCGGCTCTCTGAGTCGTGGCCATTCGGATACATCATGTTGACGCGGGGAATCTATCGGGCCTACGAACTCGCCACCCGCGACGGGACTTCGCCCACGCTCAAGGACTTGTACCGTTCGATCGGGGACATCGTCCGCACCGCGAGATACGACGACAAGGTCAGGTCGCAGGTCACGGGATCCCTGCTGGGGCGCCTCGAGACGCTGGTACGCGGGCCGCTCGGTGCTGGATTCCTCGCCGGCCCGGACTCCGGCCTCGACTGGGAGGACCTGCTCTCCCGCCCCACCATCATCGAGTTCCGCAAGTTCGCGGGGACCACGGAACGTTCCCTGGTATTCGGCCTGCTGATCGCAGGGCTCGCCTCTTACAGGGAGGGACACCCACCACCGGGGAGCCTGTCGCACGTCACGGTTCTGGAGGAAGCTCACCGAGTCCTCGCCGACCGCGACGGGGTGCAGTCCGAGGGTATTCGCCTGTTGGCCGAGGCCGTCGCCGAGCTTCGCGGGAGCGGCGAGGGCTTCATAATCTGCGACCAGGCACCGTCGACTCTGGATCCGGTGGTCCGGAAAGTGACAGGAAGTTTGATCTGTCACCGGATTGTTGATCGCGACGAACGTGACCTAATCGGGAACTCACTTCTCCTCAGCGCCCGCCAGAACGAGGACCTCGCTCGCCTCGACATCGGCGAAGCCGTCGTGTACGGGGCGCAGCGTGCAGCCCCCACGGTCGCGCTCATCGAGCGCGCGGTCCACACCGGGTCCCAGAAGTGCGACGTGTCCGATTCGCTGGTCCTCCCCGACACCGTTCCACTGCCCTGTATCGGCTGTCCGTCGATGTGCACGGCTAAGAGCGCCGGGGACGCTGCGGTCGGGTCTGCTCCACGACCCCTTGACAACAACAGCCTGGTGGCACTGATCGATGGCCACCTTCGCCGGTATGAAGCCGGCGAGATCTCGGGCGCGGAAGCCTGGTGCGGCGCATCGCACCTTCTCACGTTGGCCCCCGATGCGGGGAAGCCGATCGTTTTCCTGGCGACGCTCAGCGATCTCCAGACCAACCTGTCCCGGATTCAAGCACGGCGTGTGGCCGCGAGAAGAAAGGGTGCTGACGCCCATGTCCGACAATGACCTCTTCGACGGGTTCTTCTCCGATTCTCCTCGCGAGTTGGAAGTGGCTGGGGGTACCAACCTTCCCGCAGTTCCACCTACCCCGCTCACCCCGG
>CALMIW010000744.1 GCA_937864275.1 uncultured Dehalococcoidia bacterium | reverse complement strand
CGCGAGCCCGAACGCGTCCCCGAGCTGCACCGCCGCGCCAGCGAGTGGTACGAGGCGATCGGCGAGCGGTCGCAGGCGTTCCGCCATGCGCTGGCCGGCGAACACTTCGATCGAGCAGCGGACATCGTGGAGTTCGCGATTCCTCCCATGTCGATGGCGCGGCAAGAGGTCACGTTGCGCGCCTGGATCGAGGCGCTGCCAAACGAACTGCTGCGCCGTCGGCCGGTGATTCTCGCCGGGCTGGTGGGGGTACTCTTGCAGACCGGCGACCTTAGCCCGGTCGAGACCCGGCTTGGTGAAGCTGAACGAGCCTTGGAGTTGGCCTCACGCCCGAACGATCAACCGGACGGCTCCCCGGCGGCGGACTTCGTCGATGAAGAACAGTTCCGCGGGCTCCCCGGCCTGCTCGCGCTCTACCGGGCCGGCTATGCGCAGGTCATGGGCAACTTCCCGGACGCCGCCAGGTTCGCACAGCAGGCGCTCGACTGCATGGAGGACGATCATCCGCTGCGCGGCGGCGCCGAGGCAGTCCTCGGGCTCGCCCTCTGGTCCAGCGGCGACCTCGAAGCGGCGTACCGGGTTTATGCCGAGGGCATCGCGCGCGTGCGCAGGGCCGGCTACGTCGCTGATTCCAGCCCGGCCTTCCTGGCGGAGATGCGGATAGCGCAGGGCCGTCTGCGCCACGCGCTGGCGATCTTCGAGCGGGCGCTGCGGTTCGCATCGGAGCAGGGCGAGCCGGTGCCGCTCGGGACGGCCGACTTGCACGTCGGGATCAGCGAACTATGCCGCGAGCACGATGACCTCGAAGGCGCCATGCAGCATCTGCAGACCAGCAAGGAACTCGGCGAGACGGCCGGCCTTCCCGAGAACCGCTATCGCTGGTACCTCGCCATGGCCGGGGTCAAGCGCGCGCAGGGCGATCTGAACGCGGCTCTCGAACTGCTCGATGATGCCGAGCCGCTGTACGCAGCGTGGTTCTCGCCCAACCTGCGCCCCATCCCGGCGTTGCGGGCACGCCTCTGGCTGCAGCAGGGACGCCTCGGCGACGCTGCGCGGTGGGCTGGCCAGCAGGCCGTCTCGCCCGACGACGAGCCGAGCTACCTCCGCGAGTTCGAGCACCTCACCCTCGCGCGGATTCTCATCGCCCGGCACCGGAGCGAGCGAGAAGCACGCCTGCTCGAAGACGCGACGCGACTCCTCGCGCGCCTGGTGGAAGCGGCCGATGAACGTGGCCGCATGGCCGCCGTCATCGAGGGCCTCGCTCTCCAGGGGCTCGCATGGCAAGCGTCCGGAAATGATACGGCTGCGCTCGTGCCGTTCGAACGCGCGCTGGCGCTGGCCGAACCGGAGGGCTACGTCCGGACGTTCGTGGACGAAGGGCCGCCGATGCGCGACCTTCTCCGCCGCGCCGTCGCGGCGGGCATCGGTGGCGAGTATTCACGGAGCCTGCTCGCGGCGTTCGAAGAGCCGGCCGGGCGAGTTGCCGCGAGCGGGTCGCGCGGCCCTGCCCCCTCCGAGGCCCTGACGGCGCGCGAGATCGAAATCCTTCGCCTCGTGGCGGCGGGGATGCAGAACCAGGCCATCGCCGACCACCTGGTGATCAGCCTGCCCACCGTGAAGCGCCACATCGCCAATGTGTACGGAAAACTCGACGTTGGCAGCCGCACCGCGGCGGTTGCCCGTGCGAACGAGTTCAAGCTGATCTAACCCTCCAGCCCCGCCTACACCCTCGATCTACACCCTGAGATTGCACCTTCCGGTCGAGGGCGGCCGCCCCGCGTTCCCTCAGAGTAGGTGTTGCCCGCAGCACCGCGGACAACCAGAGGAGGGACACCTGATGACCAACACTGCTGGTCGGGATCCAGGTCAGGGCGACATGCCCGTCTACGCGATCCGCCTGCAGGGACACCTCGACCAGCGCTGCGCCGGCCGGTTCCCGGACATGGCATTCACCTTCCCCGGCGACGGCACCACAACGCTCACCGGACCACTCATCGACCAGGCCGCCCTTCACGGGCTGCTCGCCCAGATCCGGGACCTTGGCATCCCCATCATCTCGGTCCAACGGCTCTAACCAGGAACGACCCTTCCGCGTACTGAGGAGGCGCGAAACACATGATCGAAGTTAACGATGTCACCAAGCGATACGGCGAGACAGTCGCCGTCGACGGGCTCTCGTTCGCGGTGAAACCCGGCATCGTCACGGGCTTCCTTGGCCCGAACGGCGCTGGCAAAACCACCACGATGCGCATGATTCTCGGACTCGACGCACCGACCAGCGGTGCCGTGACCGTGAACGGCCGCTCCTACCGCCACGTTCCCGCACCGATGGGAGAGGTTGGCGCGCTGCTCGACGCCAAAGCCGCGAACGGCGGCCACACCGCCCGGCAACACCTTCGCTGGATCGCCCGCGCCGGGGGCCTTCCCGAACGGCGGATAGATGCGGTCCTCGACCTGGTGGGCCTCACGGAGGTCGCGGGGCGCCGCCTGGGAGGATTCTCGCTGGGCATGTACCAGCGCCTGGGCATCGCCGCCGCACTCCTGGGCGATCCCCAGACCCTCATCTTCGATGAACCGGTGAACGGCCTTGATCCGGAGGGCATCCGCTGGATCAGGAGCTTTTTGCAGGGGCTGGCCGAAGAGGGAAGGACGATCCTCCTCTCCAGCCACCTCATGAGCGAGATGGAGGCCACCGCCGACCACATCATCGTCATCGGCCGCGGCCGCCTCATCGCCGATGCCAGCATCGAAGAGTTCACCCGGCGCAGCGCCAGCAGCCACGTCCGTGTCGTCTCGCCCCAGGCCTCCAGCCTCGCGCCGATGCTCCTGCGGGCGGGGGCTGGCGTCTCCGACGAAGACGGCGCGCTCATCGTCACCGGTGTCGAAGCCTCGTTCGTCGGCAAGGTCGCCGCCGCCAACCGCTTCGAACTGCACGAGCTCTCGTCGCGCAGGGCCAGCCTCGAGGCGGCGTTCATGGAACTGACCGGGTCAAGCCAGCAATACCAGGCCTCGGCCCCCGCCGGCGCACCCCACCAAATCCTCGCACTCAACGGTATGGAGAACTGACATGACTTCCGCAACGATCTCGACCTCGAAACCGCACGCCGCCAACGGCCCGTCCAGCGCGCCGAACTTCCTCGCCACACTGGGCTCGGAATGGGTGAAGCTCGCCTCACTTCGGTCCACCCACATCACCCTCGGGCTCGGCTTCGTCCTCTCCGTTGCCACCACCGGCCTGGTCGCGTTGGCGCTCGGGAGCACGCAGGAAGACTGGTCGCCCGATTTCAACCCGACGACGACGTCCATGGTGGGCCAAATCTTCTCGCTCATCGTCTATTCCGTCTTCGCGGCGATGGTGTCGAGCAGGGAATACAGCGGCGGCATGATTCGCCTCACCCTTGCGGCAACGCCGAACCGCACCCGTGTCTTCCTGGCCAAGCTCTTCCTCGTTGGCGGCGTCCTCGCGGTGCTGGGACTGGTGACGTCCACCGCGATGTTCCTGATCGGCCAGGCCGTGCTCGGCGCATACGGCATGCCCACCGCCACACTCGCCGACTCGGATGCGCAGCGAATGGTCTTCGGCCTCGGCCTGGCAACCGCCTACTTCCCGCTCATCGGCGTTGCCCTGGGGTTCCTCCTTCGGAGTACCGCCGGCGCCATCACCTCCGTCCTCGGCCTCCTCTGGCTGCCCCAGATCTTCGGCGCCGTCGTCCCCATGTGGTGGCGCGAGAACATTCTCAACCTCCTGCCCAGCAACGGCGTCGACAGCCTGACCGTCGCTCACATCGAAGACTCCCCCGCGTTCTCCGAACCGGCCGTCGGGGCGTTGATCGCCGCCGCCTGGCTCTTCGGGACCATCGGTGCCGCCTACATCGCCTTCCTGAGGCGCGACGCATAGCGAACTTCCCGCCGCAGGACCCCCGGACGCCGGCGCGAGAGCGCCGGCGTTCGTGCGGACAGCAACCCCGGCGACGACAAGCCCATCGCCCCACGACAAAGGAGACGTGAAATGACCGACTTGCTCGAACTTGCTTTCATCGGAGGAGTCATCGGCGTCGCCGGCTCCGCCGCAATAGACATCTGGAGCCTCGTTCTCCGCCGAGGTTTCCACATCCCCACCCTCGACTACGCACTGCTCGGCCGCTGGATCGGGCACTTCAAGCACGGGCGCTTCGCCCACCCGAAGATTGCCGCCGCCAGCCCGGTCGCCGGCGAGCGTGCGCTGGGATGGATCGCCCATTACGCCATCGGCGTGGCGTTCGCGCTCACCCTCCTGGTCATCTGGGGGACCGACTGGGCGCATTCTCCGACCATCTTGCCGCCGATGCTCGTTAGTCTCGGCTCGGTCGTAGCGCCGTGGTTCGTGATGCAACCGGCGTTTGGAGCAGGCATCGCCGGCTCCAGGACGCCCCACCCTTGGCACGGCCGGCTTCGCAACCTCGGCACACACGCCGTGTTCGGCCTCGGGCTCTACGCGTCGGCCCTCGTCGTCCCCGCCGTCTGAGCGCCCCATCCCGACGCCCGGCCGCGCTCCCTCGAAGTGTCACCCCGTCCAACGGGGACCCCCTGCGTCGAAGTCAGGCCTCGCCAGGTTAGATGATCACCTGGCAGCCGGTGTCGGCGGCATCGATGAAGCCGTCCTTGTCGTTGTCCACGCCGTCAAGGCACGGCGGCCGTTGATACCACCAGTACTC
>CALMIW010000743.1 GCA_937864275.1 uncultured Dehalococcoidia bacterium | reverse complement strand
CTGGGCGAGGCAGGGAAGCGGGCGGAGCAGCGACCGGTCCACGCTGTGGGTGCGGTCGGAGAGCGCCTCGTAGACGGCGACGAGCCGGCGGCAGGCCTCGGCCAGTTCCTGGGCGATGAGCCCGGCGAGGATGGCCCGGTCGCCGGATTCGGAGAAGACGAGGGCTCGGAGAGCGGCATCGGCAGCCATCTGCGGCTTGCGGAACGCCGCCTTCGCATAGGCCTCGACGAAGCCGAGTTCCGACATATTGCCGGGGAAAGAAGCGGCGGGCGTCGTCACGGTTGGCATTGTCTTTGGCAGCCGCGGGGTTGTCGACCGGAGACGAGGCTCAGGGCCAGAGCGCGGTCCGGATGGCGGCTGCGACGGGTGAATCGCCAGCCGGCTGGCGCATGCCCTTTTCGACGCGGGAGGAAGCGAGTTTGAGCGCGTCGGTGGCGGCATCGTCACCCAGGTTCGTGATCAGCTTGCGCGGCAGCTCGAGCAGCCAGCCGATGCCCCAGAGGATGCCGAGAAGGTCGATGAGGTCGGCGGCGGTGTCCGGCGCGACATCGCGGTGGCGGGCGTACGCGGCCGCGAGCGCGCGGCGGCCCGGTGCTTCGATGCCGGACGTGAGGAGGAACGCGGCGACGTCGAAGTACTGGGGGCCGTAGCCGGCCGCGGAGAAGTCGGTGAGCCAGGCATTGCCGGCGGCCAGGAGCACGTTGGCGGCGATGGCGTTGCGATGGGCGAAGCCGAAGGGCGAGGCGAGAAGGTAGCCATGCGCTTCGAGCAGCGGCTCGCGGGCGGGTTCCCGCTCGACCGCGGAGAAGCCGAGGCGGTGGAGCGGCACTTCGGCGGCGGGGTAGAGGTCCCCGGGGGTCCGGCCCCAGTCGAGCCCTTCGCGGAGCGGGAGCGCGTGGAGCTCGGCCAGGGCGGCCATGGCGGCCTCCGCGGAGCCGGGCGGCGGGACGAACCGCATGGCGGTCGCGCCGGGGACGGCCTCTTCCACGCTGGCGGCGCCGACGACGGCGAGAAGGCGTGGGACGTGGGCGAAACCCGCGTTCGCCAGCGCATCCGCGACGGCAATGTGGTTCTGGGCGGCTTCGGGTTCGGCGGGCTCGCGGACGACGGCTTGGAAGGGCGCGGACCCACCCACGGAAAGCAGCACGGGGCTCCAGGGGGATTCGCCGAGGTTCTCCCAGTGAGTGGGGGCATCGGCGGGCAGCCCGAGGGCGGCGAGGGCGCCTGCTTCATCAACCATGAGGAGCGGCCTTGGCGCGGGCCCGGGGCTGGCACTTCGGGCAGAAGTGGGTCGCGCGCCCGCCGACGACCGTCCGCTTGATGACGGTGCCGCAGGCGTAGCAGGGCTTTCCGGTGCGCCGGAAAACCTGGACGTGCATGTGCTGGGAGCCCTGCTCGCCCTGGCCGTCGACGTAGTCCTTGAAGCTGGCACCGCGGTTTTCGATACCGCGTTCGAGGACGCTGCGGGACGAGGCGAAGAGACGCTTCGTGGCGGCGGGCGAGACTGCGCCGGCGGGGGTATCGGGACGGATGCGGGCCTCGTAAAGGGCCTCATCGACGTAGATGTTGCCGAGGCCGGCGAAGCGGCGCTGATCGAGCAGGACCGCCTTGACGGGGGCAGTCCGATTGGCCAGGCGGGCGCGGAACTCCTTGAGGGTGAGGGCGTCGTCGAGGGGTTCCGGACCGAGCCTATCGATGACTTCGGCGGTGGATGCGTGGAGCCGCCAGGTGCCGAACTTCCGCAAGTCGGACCAGCGCAGGTCGTAACCGTTGTCCAACTCGATGACCGCGCGCTGGTATTGCTCGGGCGGCGCGGTGCGCGGGCGCCAGACGAGCCGGCCGGTCATCCGCAGGTGGATGACGAAAACGCGGCCGTCGTCGAGGGAGAGCATGAGGTACTTCCCGCGGCGGCCCATGACGACGATCGTGCGGCCGAGGAGGTTCTCGCGCAGCGTTTCGAGCGGGGCGCCGGCGAGCAGGTGGACGGTGCCAGGGTCGACGTCGACGCCGGTGATGCGGCGCCCGACGACGAGCGGTTCGAGGTCGCGGCGGATGGTCTCGACTTCCGGGAGTTCGGGCACGAATCGATTGTCGATTCTGCCGGGGCGAGTGTCGATTTGCGCCTGCTGGCCGTTGCCTGTTCCCTGTGCGGAGTGATTACGCATCTGCAGGGCAATCTCGCGCGCATGGATGCCAGTGGGCCGACCATCGAAGTCGACGTCAACGGCGTGCGGTACGAGGTGCTCGTCCCGATCGTGCTGTGGCCGGAGATCCAGGGCATCGCGGGTGAGAGCGACCTGGCGGGCGGCGGCGGCCCGGCGATCGGGCTGCACATCTTCTATCACGCGACGGCGAACAACCCGACGCCGGTGCTCGTCGGCTTCCTGCGCAGGGCCGAGCGGGAGTTCTTTCGGAAGTTCACAACGGTAGAGGGCATCGGTCCCGCAAAAGCGGCGAAGGCGATGAACATCTCGGTGAGCACGATCGCCCGGGCGATCGAGCAGGAAGACCGGGCGGTGCTTTCGAAGATGCCGGGCATCGGGGCGCGGAGCGCGGACAAGATCATCGCAACGCTGCGCGGCAAGCTCATCGCCGAGGCAGCGATGCACGACGGCGGCGTCGCCCAGCCCGTGGACGCGGCGAAACTGGAGAACACGCGCAGCGTGGCCGATGCGGTGGAAACGATCTCGGCGCTGGGTTATTCGCGCGGCGATGCGAAGCGGATGGTCGAGGATGCGCTCTCGAAGGACCCGGACCTCGGATCGGTCGAGGAAATCACCCTGGCGGTGCTCCGGCGGCTCGACACTCACTCTTAATCGGCACTCGCCTGCATCCCAGGAGCCGGGCACCATGGTGAGGTGACAGAACCATCCGACGGGCTCAGCGAAGAACCGCGGCAGCCGCCGAAGGGGGCGACCCTGACCGACGGCCGCGTGTACGTGAAGGAACCCCCGCTGTGGAGCCACTTCCTCAGTCCCGCGGCGCTGGTCCTCGGCTCGATCATCATCGCCGGGACCATCTGGCTAACGCGGGACGACAAGGATGACTCGCCGAGCCAGGCGGACGCATCCGTTGGCGACGTATCAACGGTTGTGAGCGGCACTCCGGCGGCCGTCCCGTCCGGACTCCTCGATACGATGAAGACGTATGCGCGCCAGACCGGCATCGACGAGGCGAAGTTCACGCAGTGCCTCAGCGACTCGGCGAACGTGTCCGAGATCAACGCCAACCTGAACGCCGGGAAGGCGCTCGGTGTCACGGGTACGCCGACATTCTTCATCAACAACAAGATGCTCGTCGGCGCCCAGCCGCTGGCAATCATGGAAGAGATCATCCAGGCAGAACTGAGCGGCAGCCCAACGACGCTCGACGGGTATTCGGCGGGCGTGCGCGAACTCGCGGCATCGAACCGCTTCGCCATCGTTGCCGAGAAGCCGGATGTCAGCGGTGCGGCGATCGAGGGAAGCGCGAACGCGAAGGTGATGGTCGCGGAGTTCAGCGATTTCCAATGCCCGTTCTGCAAGCAGTGGACCGATGCCTCGTTGAAGGCGTTGCGAGCGAAGCTCGGGAACGATGTCGCGCTTGCCTTCCTGCAC
>CALMIW010000742.1 GCA_937864275.1 uncultured Dehalococcoidia bacterium | reverse complement strand
TGGCCATGATGCAGAACCTTGCCGAATAGGCATCGCCCTTGTCGGTGGTGACCAGCCAGCGGTTCGTCGCCTCGTTGAAGTGGGCCGCGGTCACGCGGGTTTCGAACTTCACGTCTTTGCGGAGATCGAAGCGGTCGGCAACCCAGTTGATGTAGCGCAGGATCTCGGGCTGCGTGGCGTAGCGCTCGGACCACTGCCACTCGTTGGGAAGGTCCTCATCGAAGCCGTACTGGTATTCGAGGCTCTCGATGTCGCAGCGGGCGCCGGGGTAGCGGTTCCAGTACCAGGTGCCGCCGACGTTATCGCCGGCTTCGATGACCTGGGCGGAGTAACCGAGACGGCGGAGGCGCAGGAGCTGGTAGAGGCCGGCGAAGCCGGCGCCGACGATGACGGCGTCGAGTGTGCGAGGCGAAACAGCAACTGATGGCACGGCGAAGTCCTTAGTGTGTGGCTAATTGTCCGGATTCTGTCATTGGCCGACAGGCAGGGCAAGGTGGGATCTGGTCACGCGTTCAGCTTCGGTTCAAGTGGTGCCATTCCCTCGCTGGCCCCTTGCCCGGGAACCTGCTACGAAGCTCTGCGATGCGTCGAGTCTCTGCCGGCCTTCTTACGCTGCTTGGCGCCCTCGGCTTCGCCGGCTGCGGGACCGCGGCCTATCCATCGACCTTCAGCGTCGTCGTCGAGGACTCCGCGAGCCTGCTGCCCTCCGGTCCGGTGCGGCTCAGCCTCTTCGATCCGGGCCAGGGTGATACGCGCGACTGGGCGCAGCAGGCGCTCGGCGAGACATCGCCCGGGAGTCCGCTTGTCGCGACCGTGTCGTCGGTGGAAACCCGCCTCGGGGGAGGCGGGAAGCCGGCGAAGGAAGTCCGCGCGGGCATCTACCTCCCCGACTACCGGGAGCTCGGCTGGTACCGACTGTCGTTCGAGCCCAAAGACAAGGCCGAGGTGCGGCTGCGGGCCTCGTTCGTCGCCTGGGATGGCTACACGGCAGGCGCCGCGGCGGTGCCCCCGCTTGAGCTGGTCGTGAGGGCGCAGTCCGAGGGCGAGGCCTGGAAGCTGGAGCACACGCTTA
>CALMIW010000741.1 GCA_937864275.1 uncultured Dehalococcoidia bacterium | reverse complement strand
GCAACTCGAAGCAAAGACCATGGAACTGGCGCTCGCGGTCGAAGCCGGGCCGCCGCTCGGCCAGAAGCTCGGCAAGATGCTCGCCTACAAAACGCAGAACATGGACTTCGAATCCGCCCTCGACTTTTCCGGCATCGCCCTGAGCACCACCGCGAGCTCGGAGGACCGCAAAGAAGGCGGCCGATCGTTCGCCGAGAAACGCGAACCCCGCTTCACGGGCCGGTAGCGTCAGCCGTCGAAAGACGACAGGACGGCGTCCCAGGCTACTTCGCCCGCCACCATCCCCAGGATGTCTGGGCTTGTGTTCGCCTGAGCCTGGTTGCTCGTCGCCGCGTACAGCGTGTCTCCGTCGCTCGACGTGTGGAAGGGGTCGATAGAGCGCGCCATCGACGTGTGCACCTGCCTGGCGAACTGCCCGAGTTCTCGGCCGGAGAGCTTCGCGTCGGTCGCGACGAGCGTGAGCGTTGTGTTCTGCGTCGGTCCCCGCTCCTGCGAGGGCCCGCTCCGCGCCGGGGCCAGGATGTCGATTGTTCGCGCCCTCGCACCCGTCGATGGGTCAAGGTTTCCACGAACAACTGAACCGTCCCGGCCGATGACGGCACCGAGGGCGTTGACGACGGTAACAACGAGCAGTCTCACGCCGCCGAACTCGCGGAACGCCGCGCCCTGCCCGCAGGGCTCCGGCGCGAACTTCATCTTGCCGACCGTTGCGGAGCGGCCTGCTCCGCGTGCCCCTACCGCGATGACTCCCGGCACGGCGGCCCGAACAGCAGCCCGCCCGAGTTCGCGGTCCGGGTGCACCGTATTTTGGCGCCGCCCGTAGTCCCAGATGATCGCCCCGTTCACCAGGGGCATGTGGTTGGTGGAGTGTTCCTTTCGCGACCAGAGTTCTCGCGCCACACCCGTGGCAGCCTCGAGGCCGGGGAGCGACCCTCCCGCGAAACACAGGGCGTGCATCCACTCGTAGTCGCCCACCGTGCCGACGAGCCCGCCGCGCTTGTCGATCGCTGTCGTCCATCCACTCTCGAAGAGAAACACCGTGCAGCCGGTCGGGCCTGCCTCGTACTCCGCATGTCCGATGGAAAGCCCGGGCAGATCGAACGTCAGTCGGCGGTCCGCGACCGGGGAGATCGCCTCGAGCGTGAGGTCGTCGTTGGAAAGCGGCATGGCCGCGTCATACTAGTGATTCGAAACCGCTGCCGCACGCATCACGGCCCCGGCCCGGACCCAACCCGGTACTCGAACTCGTAGCTGACGAGCACCTCGCCGAGGTAGTTCTCCCCACTCCATTGAACCCGTATTGACGGGCCGGAGTCCGTCACCGTCATCAGGCCGAACTGCCCGCCGCCGGGGTAGGTCCCCTCGCTGTACGGGCCCCCCTTCACCTTCCCGCGCCGGTCGAGCGCTGCCGCGTGGAACACCGGGAAACCCGGCCCGGTCCCCGCCGAGTCGAAGGTGTTGTTCGTGCCGTCGTCGATGGCGAGCATGTGCGCGTCGCCGCTGAGCATCGCCAGGTTCGTGATCCGGTTCGCCGCGATGAAGTCCGAAATCTCCCGCCGCTCCACCGCGTAGCCGCCCCAATCGTCCCGGCCGTCGGCCTCCGGCGCTATCCACGGGATCCCGTTCACCCACACGG
>CALMIW010000740.1 GCA_937864275.1 uncultured Dehalococcoidia bacterium | reverse complement strand
CGAGTCAGACCGCGAGGTCCGCTGCGTGGCCATCACCGGCGCCGGACGCGGGTTCTGCGCGGGCGGCGACGTGCGAGGCATGCAGTCCCGCAACGACCGCCAATCCGCGCCGGCCTCCGACGGCGAGGCGAGCCCGGGCCCGCGGCTCATCTCCACGATCGAGCGGCTGACCGAGGAACTGCGCGAAGCGCACGACTCCACCAGCCTGCGGCTCCATGCGATGGGCAAACCCACCGTCGCCCTCGTGAACGGCGTCGCCGTGGGGGCCGGGTTCTCCATCGCCCTCGCCTGCGACATCCGCATCGCCAGCGACCGCGCCCGCTTCGGGACCGCGTTCCGGAACGTCGGCCTCAGCGGCGACTTCGGCGGCTCGTACCTGCTCCCGCGCATCGTCGGCTCGGGCCGCGCCCGCGAGTTGTACTTCACCGCCGAAATCATCGACGCCCAGCGCGCGCTCGAGCTCGGCATCGCCAACCGCGTGGTCCCGCACGATGAACTCCTGGCCGCCGGCCTCGAATTCTGCGCGAAGCTCGCCGGCGGCCCCACGGCCACCTACGCGCGCATGAAGAAGAACATCAACCTTGGCGAAACGGGCACCTTCAAGGACGTCCTGGACCAGGAGGCGCTGATGATGCGGATCAGCGGCATGAGCGCCGACAGCCGCGAAGCCGTCCGCGCCTTCATGGAAAAACGCGAACCGCAGTTCATCGGCGAGTAACTCCCGCCGCGGAGACACAAAGGAGAACGCACATGGGACAGCTCGACGGCATGGTGGCGATCGTCACCGGTGGGGCGCGAGGCATTGGCGCCGGCATCGCTAAGGTCATGGCGCAGCAGGGCGCAAAGGTCGGCATCCTTGACCTGGACGGCGAAACCGCCGCGCAGACAGCCGCGGGACTCGCCACGCCGGGAATCGGCATGGCCTGCGACGTCATCCTCGAAGAGCCGCTCCAGGCCGCCGTGAAGGAGGTCGTCGAGAAGTTCGGCGGCCTCGACATCTTCGTGAACAACGCCGGCGCCGGGCGCATGCCGCTCGACCCCTCGATCACGCCGGCCGCGGGCGGCGCCCGGGTCGAAAGCATGGTCGCCGACGTCTGGGACGAGCAGCTCGCGCAGAACCTGCGCAGCACGTTCCTCGGCACGAAGGTGGCGGTGCCCTATCTGAAAGCCCGCGGCGGCGGCTCGATCGTCAACATCGCCAGCATCGCCGGGCTGAGCGCCTCGCCGACGCTGCCGGCCTACGCCGCGGCAAAGGCGGGCGTCATCTCGCTCTCGCGCAGCACCGCGCTGGAATACGCCCCGGCGAACATCCGCGTGAACGCCATCTGCCCCGGCTTCCTCTGGACACGCGCCTGGCAGGGCCTGGCCACCGGCATGAAGATGACCGTGCCCCAATACCGCGACCGCGACCCGCGCGACATCTTCCTCGAAGTCGTGAAGAACGGCGTCCCGCTCCAGCGCGAACAGACGCCGGAGGATATCGGCCACCTGGCGGCGTTCCTCAGCAGCCCGGCCGGCTGGAACATCACCGGCCAGGCGATCTCGGTGGACGGCGGCATCACGCTGCGATAGCCCGCCGCGTTCTTCGGGGCTCCGGAATCTGCCCGTTCGGCCGTTCCCGCACGCCCCATAATCCGTAGCCTTTGTATCGTGACAACGATGACCGCCCCCGATGCGCTCCACCGCCTCGCCGACGAGTACCAGGCCTGGTGGATCGACCTTCTCGGCGAGCACAACCATATCGGCGGCGCCGAGGCCACGAAGTGGCTGCTCGACCGCGCGGAGCTCGGGCCCGGCAGGCGCATGCTCGATACCGGCGCGTTCGTCGGGGCGGCGGCCCGGATGGCATCCGAGGTCAGCGGCTGCGAAGCGTTCGCCACCGACCTCAACTTCGATTTCCTCGCCGCCGGGCGGGACCTCCCCGGCGGGACACCGGTCCGCTGGGTCACCGCCGATTCGGCGCGGCTTCCGTTCCGCGACGGCAAGTTCCAGAGCGTTTGGGCGATGGATACCTACATCTCCGTGAGGGAGCTCAGCCGCGTTGCCGCGAAGCAGAGCGCGACGCTCTGCCTCAATTGCGAAGTCCCCGTCGACGGTCGCGGCGGCGTCGAGGCCTTCATCGAGGAGTGGGCGGAATACAGCTGGTCGCTGGCGGCCCACAAAGAGATGAGCAACGACGCGACCGTCACCTGGCGCAATGCCGAAGCCGACATGGTCCGCCGCCGTCCCTACTTCGAGCAGCGCTACGGCACGCGTCCCTACCTGCGCCAGCTCGACATGCTGATGGCGATGGTCCTCAGCTACGAACGGCACGAACAGGGGCACGGTCTGTTCGTCTTCCGGCGGTAAGTAGCCGCGAGCGCATCGACTTCCCGCGCGCTATCGCGTCGCGGGCGCTGGCCGCTTTGCAAATCCCGGCTCTTCTTCGGCGTCCATCGCGGCCTGGTGCGTCGCGTCGATCCCGCGGAGAGCGCGGCTGGCCAGGTAGATGATCAGCGCGAGCAGCGCGGTCGCCACCGATGCGCTCGCCACCGCCGCGCGCACGCCGAACGCCTCGGCGACGGCGCTCACCGGCAGCGTCCCGAGCGGCGTCAGCCCGAACGTCATCATCATCAGGCTCATCACTCGCCCGCGGACCTCGTCCGGGATGAGCATCTGGATGATCGTGCTGTTCGTGGTGGTGAAGGCGCTGGCGAAGACGTCCGCAATCAGCACCAGCGGCAGGGCGAGCAGGAACCACGGGCTGAGCGCGAACAGGAACAACGTGCCGGCGAAGGCGAAGAGGCTCGCCATCATCAGCCGCAGCTTCCGGGGCGATTGCCCCGCCCAGGCCACGTAGAACGAACCCATGATCCCGCCGATGCCGGCGAACGCCTGGAGCAACCCGAGACCTCCTTCGCCAACCTTCCAGATGTCCTCGGCGAACACCACCAGCAGCGATTGGAAGGGCATCGCGAGGAGGATGGGGACGATCGACAGGATCATCAGCGCCCGCACCGGCGCGTCGCCCCCCACGTACTTCATCCCGGCGACGAGCTCGCTCAGGACCGGCTTCTTCCCGGCACCCTCCGCGGGCGGCGACTTCGAAATGCGCGACATCGAAAGCAGCGCCAGCCCATACAGGATCACCGCCATCACGTAGACCCACTTCACGTTCGTAATCGCGACGATCCCGCCCGCGATCACCGGCCCCACCACGCGCGCCGCGTTCATCCCGCCCATTTGCAGCGCCATGGCGTTGCCCAGCCCCTGGCGGCCAACGATGTTGGCCACGATCGCCTGGCGCGCGGGCATGATGAAGGGGAACAGGCAGCCCATCACGAACACGACCACCAGCATGTGCCAGAACTCGAGCCGCCCCGTGAGCAGCAGCACGAGGATGACGAGTTCGTTCATGAGCAGCAGGAACTGGCCCAGCATGATCAGCCCGCGCTTCTCCACGCGGTCCGCGATCACGCCCCCGAAGGGCGAAACCACCAGCATCGGGATCGCCACCATCAGGTTGATGGTGCCGAGCGCCAGCTTGCTGCCGGTCAGGTCGTAGGCGAGGATCGAACGCACCAGGAACTGGCCGTTCATCGCGAAGAAGAAGGCGATGTTCGAGGCGTACAGCCAGCGGAACTGCTGGTGTCTCAGAGAGGCGAAAGCGCCACCCTGCCGTTCGGCGGGCAACTCCAGGAAGGGCGGCGGCGGCATTTCGTTAGTCTAGCATCAAGGACTTATGCGCCCGGTCACACCGGGTAGTTGGGCACCCAGCGCTCGTCGCGCTCAGGCGCCGGCGCGGATGGACTATCGGGCGGGACCATCCCGAGGACCTGGTAAATCGCCGCCGGCTGGCCATCGCGGAGCCGCCGCGGCATCTCCCAGAGCAGCGCGAGGCAGGCGGCGAACAGGGCGAACAGCCCGAGGATGCTGAGGATGTCCAGCAGCCGCGAATCCGGCCCGGCCTGGCTGAGGAAGGCATCGCCGGAGAGCGTGAAGTTCAGGAAGTTCCACGCGCCGTGGATCAGCACGCCCAGCGGGTAGCCCACGAGGTACCGCGGCTGCGAGCGGAAGAGGCCGTAGAACCCCAGCGCCGCCATGCCCGTCGCCGCCGAGTGGATGGCGCCGGTGCCCGCGCGCGCCCCCGCGAACTTCCACCAGTCCTCGCTCAACTGCTGCTGCGTGATCTCCGAAGGGTTCACGATCGAAAGACTGTTCTGGAACGTCTCCAGGATGTTGAAGCCGGCCCCCGCCAGCACCCCCCAGACGAAGCAGCGCGCGACACCACCCTTCCGGAAGAAGAAGAACCCGACGAGCATCCCTTTCCAGAACTCCTCGTTGAGCGGCGCGAAGATGGAGAGGACGCTGATGTCGAAGAACACTCCCCAGCCGCGCGGCAGCGACCGCAGCCCGTCGGCGAAGCCGCCATCCGGGTCGCCCACCTGGTCGATGAGGAAGAGACCGAAGAGGATCAGGTACAGCGTGTTCAGGATGCCCGCGACCGTCGTCGCCCCGATGGCGCCGTAGATGACGCCGGAGGACCACTCGCGCCAGCTGACCGGCCACGCCCAGCGGTTGAAGGCAGCGTATCGCTGCGAAACGACCAGGGCGATCACCAGCGATGGCACACTCACGATGAACAGGTTCGTCAGCGGGAAGAGCCATGGCAGCCGCTCGGGGTTGTTCACCTGTAGCTGCCCGATGACGATGACCAGCGGGAAGAGCGCGACCGCCGCGGGCGCGACCCACTTCCATTGCGGCACGCGCATCGCGCTCGAGCCGACGCGTCCGAGCGACGAAGCCGCCTGGTAGACGAGCATTCCGCCCAGGGAGAGCGTGACCAGGGCCGTCCCGAGGCCGACGTTGATATCGAAGAGCTTGCGGCGCGGGGTTTCCGAGAGGTCGGTCAGCGAGAGGAGCGAAGCGATCCCGGCCAGGAACGCAAGCGCGCCGACGACGACCGCTCCACCGACTACGAACGAACGGCGCTTGCCGATGGGGTTACTCCCCCTCGAACCTCGTTACTGCCCCTGCCTGGACGACAAAGCGGCTGGCCGCCCGGGTCATCACTTCGCGCAGGCGGTCCGGGTCCGCCGTGGTGACGAGAGTTTGCTGGAACGTATCGATGTACTCCAGCACCCCCCGTCGGCGGCGGGCATCGAGTTCGCTCAGCACGTCGTCCAGCAGCACCACGGGGTCGTCCCCGAGCGCGCGGCGCAGGTAGCTCGCCTCGGCCAGGCGCATCGAAAGCGCGGCCGTGCGCTGCTGCGCCCGCGAGGCGAACGCGTCGGCCGGCATCCCGTCGATCTCGATCAGCACATCATCGCGGTGCGGGCCTACGAGGGTGGCGCCAGCGCCGATCTCGCGGCTGCGCAGGTTCTGCAGTGCCTTCAGCATCCGCGCGGTCCACTCCGAATCGTCGATCGGGACGTCGCGCTCGTCGAGCCCGCCGAGCGACGGACGGTAGGACAGCTGCAGTTGCTCCAGCCCGTCGCTCAGGCGCTCCATCTGCATCATCGCCTGCGGCACCACATGGCCGAGGGCATCGGCGCGCGCCCAGAAGATCAGGCCGCCGGCGTGAGCCAGCTCCTGGTCCCAGAAGTTGAGTTCGTGCACGCCCGCTTCGCGGTTCTGGATGCGCTTCAGCAGGCTGTTCCGCTGCTGCAGCACCTTTGCGTACTTCTGCATGGCGCGCAGGTACCCGCGGTCCACCTGCGAGATCATCATGTCGAGGTACCGGCGGCGCATCAGCGGCGGACCGGCCACGATTTCGATGTCGAGCGTGGTGAACAGCACCGCGCACAGCTGCCCCACGGCGTCGGAGGCCTTGCGCGGCCCCCCGTTCACGCGGACGCGCTTGCCGGCACGGTGCGAGGGGTCGGTCGTGCGGCCGACGATGCGCCCGGGGATGCGCCGCTTGTGCTCGTCGCT
>CALMIW010000739.1 GCA_937864275.1 uncultured Dehalococcoidia bacterium | reverse complement strand
GCCGTTCAGCTGGCGGGCCGCATCGGCGAGTGAGGTGACAGCGGGCGCGTTCGCATACGTCGCCAGCCGGATGAGCGCCTCGACGTAGTCGCGGGCGGCGGGCTCGACGAACTCGGTGTCGAGCCATTCGCGGACGGTCCGGGAGTCGGACGGATCGACCTTGCGGAGGGCGAGGAGCTGGCGGCCGGCTTCGACGCGGGCACGGACGCCAAAGAGCCGGGTCGTGAGCAGCGAGCGGCCGCCAACCGGGAGGGTGAAGACGCGGCCGTTGCGAGTCGCCACGCCGCGAAGGCTGGGCGCCTGGCCGTGGTAGCTGACCCCGAGCTCGGCCAGGACTTCGATGCCGGCGCCGCCGCGGTAGAGGGCATGCGGCCCGTGATTGTGGAGGTAGCCGTGATGTTCGACCGTGCCCGCGCGGCCCCCGAGCGTCTCGCTGCGTTCGAAGAGGGTGACGCGGTTCCCGGAGCGGGCCAGGTAGGCGGCCGTAGCCAGCCCGGCGAGTCCGCCGCCGACGATTGCGATGTGCTTTCCGGTTGTGTTGGTCACGTTGGTGCCTCTCTGCCTCGGCCTCTATGGGCGCGTTAGAGAGAAGACGACTGAGGTGCCGCGCTTGTGACAGCTACTCGCTGACGGCAGCGGAACGCAGGAATTCCTCGTTGTACCAGACGGCGGCGAGGATCCGTTCCCAGGCCCAGCCGGCTTGCAACAGGCGCTCGGTGAGCATGAGCTGGGTGGTGGTTTCGTTGGTGACGGTGGCCATCAGGTCGGAGAGGAGCTCGGCGCCGTCGTCTCCCAGCACGTCGTTCAGTTGGACTTCCCGCTTCTGGGCGATGGCACGGTAGGCGAGGGCACTGATGGCCATGCGGCGCGTGACCGGATCGTTCGGCAGCGCGTAGGGGTCGTCGGTGCGAGTGCCGTGGCTCTCGTGCATGGCAGCCTGCATGGTGTGCCCCGGGTTGGGGCGTGTCTGTTGGGGAAATCCCCGAAGAATCGCGGCGGCGCGTACCTTACCCGATCGGCGTGCGTCCCAACAGGGTCTTCGATCGCTCACCGACGGGCGCGGTACCCTGTTGGACATGAGCCAGGCGCCCACACTCCCGGGAACCGTCTTCGACGAGGAAACGCTGCGCCGGCTGCTGCCGCCCTACCGGGTGATCCTCCACAACGACGACCACAATTCGATGGAGCACGTGGTGCTGAGCCTGATGCGGTGCGTTCCGTCGCTGGGGTTCGAAGATGCCGCGGAGATCATGTTCACGGCACACCACCACGGCCAGGCGACCGTCATCGAATGCCCAAAGGAAGCGGCGGAGCACTACCGGGACGGCCTGGAGTCGTGCGGGCTGACGGCGACAATCGAGCCCGCGTAAGGCGGGTTTATCTTTCGCCTTCCACTGTTCCGCGTACCCTTTGCTCTGGATGGCAGACGACCAGCAGATCCCCAGCTGTCACTACTGTGACAACCCGGCCGAGGCGGAATGTCCGACGTGCGGGCGGCTGTACTGCAGCGAGCACGGCGAAGACGTGTGCCTGCGGTGCATGTCTCCCGAATCGGCGGCGCCCAGCCAGGCGGTGTATCGCGGGTCGATCCTCGCGCTGGCCATCGCCACGCTCGTCGTCATCTTCCTGCTGGTGCGTCCGCCGGAAAGCAAGAGCGACACGAACCTTGTGCGCGACCTGCCGACGAGCACGGCCGCGGTGACGACGACGGCGACGCCGACCCTGCAAGGGGGCGCCACCCAGGCGACACCGCGACCGGGCACGCAGGTGCCCACGACACCGACGCCAACGGTGCCCGGTTCGACAGCCTCGGTCGCGGCGAGCCCGACGGCGGCCGGGCGGACGTATGTGATGAAAGCCGGCGACACGCTCTCCGCGGTGGCGGCCTCGTACGGAGTCTCGGTGGCCGATATCGTTGCCGCGAACCCGGGGCTGAACCCGGATACCATCGCAGTTGGCACCGAGATCCGCATCCCATGAACTGGCATGACGACCCGATCCTCGCGAAGGAGCGCTACCACGCCGGAGTACGCGGGAAGCTGCTGCGTTCGACGCTGATCTGGGGCCCGCCGTTTCTCCTCGTGTTCGGCGCGCTGCTCTTCTTCGGGTTCGACCGCGCGTTCATGGGCGGCGACCACGGCGGGACATGGTTCCTCGTGATCGTGCTGGGGATCCTCTCGCTGTTGTTCGGATTCCAGGCCATCGGTTCGCTGCGGGACTACCTGAGCAAGCCGGTGACGGCCGAAGGGCGGGTGACGCGGCGCTGGGCGCGGAGCGACTCGTTCGTGATCAAGACGCATTACATCCGGCTGGGGAAGCAGATCCTGCGCGGCGACCAGATAGTGCTCGACGGCATCAAGGAAGGCGACTACATCGAGGCCTCCTATTACCCGAAGAGCGCGGTGCTCGTGTGGGTGGAAAAGAAGGAAGCGCCGAAACAGGAAGCAGAAGCGGCCCTCCCCGCCGAGTGACAGCACCCTGGCGGCGGCGGCGCGGCGAACCGCTAGAATGCCGCGCGATGCCCGAATCCGAAGCCCGCGCCTACCGTTCGATCCGCGATTGGGCGGGCGACGAGCGCCCACGCGAGCGGCTGCTCGAACACGGCGCCGAAACGCTGAGCGACGCCGAGCTGCTGGCGATCATCCTGCGCTCCGGCATGGCCGGCGAGAACGTGGTGGACATGGCCCGCGGGCTGATCGAATCGTTCGGCGGGATGGACGGGCTGCTGCGCGCCGGACCGAAAGCGTTGCAGCGGGCGAAAGGGCTGGGCCCGGCGAAGGCAGCCCAGGTCTCGGCGGCGATCGAACTCGGCAAGCGCGCGCAGGCCTTGAGCCCGGCCGAACGCCCGGACATCCGCACGCCCGAACGCGTCTACGCCCTTCTCGGCCCGCGCCTCATCGGAGCGCGGAGGGAGGAGCTGTACTGCCTGGCGCTGGATACGCGCGGGCGGCTGCTGGGCGGGTTGAACCCGGTGGTGACCGGGTCGGCGAATGTCATCGGGTTGCGGCCGGCGGAGGTCTTCCGCGAAGCGATCATCCTCGACGCGCCCTCGGTCATCCTGGTGCACAACCATCCCTCCGGGGACCCGCGGCCGAGCCCGCAGGATGTCTCGACGACGAAGGCGTTCATCGCGGCGGGGAAGATCCTCGACCTGGTGGTGGAAGACCATGTGGTGATCGGTACGAACAGCTGGGTGAGCATGAAACGGGAGCGGATGGCGTTCGCCTGAACCGGCCGGGGTGCTCTGTGACGTGGTTCGAACGCCGTTTCGCGGCCTTCGGGCAGCATAGGTAGACTGCGGAAACCGGAGGCACCCATGAGCTTCACCGACCGATACGGCATGGCATTGACGACTTCCTCGGCACGCGCGGCGGAACTGTACTCGCGCGGGCTGGACCATTCCCTTGCAGCCGAAGCGCCAGCGGAAGCGTGCTTCCGCCAGGCGCGGGAAGAGGACCCCGGCTTCGCACTCGCCCACGTGGCCGAAGCGCGAATGCTCCAGTTCCGCGGGAAGATGGCCGAAGCCGGGGCGGCGTTGAAGCTGGCGCAGGAACTCGCTCCCGGCGCGACGCCGCGCGAGCAGGCCCACGTCGCCGTGTTCTCGACCGCGATTGGCGGCGACCCGGCCGGCGCGCTGGCCGCGCTCAAGGCGCACGTGACCGAGTACCCGCGCGACGCATTCGTCCTCTCGCAAGCCTGCGGGGTGTACGGCCTCATCGGGTTCAGCGGGCGGCTGGAGCGGAACGACGAACAGCTTGCCCTGCTGGAACCGCTGAAGGGCGCCTACGGCGACGACTGGTGGTTCCTCTCCCAGATCGCGTTCGCCTACAACGAACTGTTCCGCCACGAAGAGGCGCGGACCGCGACCGAGCGGTCGCTCGCCCTGTACAACCGCAACGGCCACGCATCGCACACGATGGCCCACATCCAGTACGAGACCGGCGACGCAACCGGCGGCGCGGCGTTCATGCGCGACTGGCTCGTCGGCTACGAACCGGTGAACCAGCTCTACGTCCACAACCACTGGCACCTGGCACTGTTCGAACTTGCGGCGGGCAACTTCGACCGGGTGATCGACCTGTACGACCGCGTCATCCGCCCGGAAGTGTCGACATCGCCCGCGCTGGGCACGGTGGCCGATGCGGCTTCGCTGCTCTGGCGGTGCGCGCTCACGGAGAAGCAGGCAGCAGACCTGCCGTGGCAGGCACTCTCCGAGTGGGCGAAGAAGGCGTTCCCACGGCCGGGCATGGTCTGGGCCGACGCGCACTGCATGGTCGCCTGGACCGGCGCGAACGAGCCCGAACGGCTCGCGGAGCTCGTGGCCGAACTGAAGGAGCGGACGGACCAGGGCAAGGTGTACGCCGGGCCTATGCTCCCGGCGCTGGGCGAGGCCTTCGAATCGTTCGCGGCGGGCGATTGGGACCGCGCCGCCGACCGGTTCGACGCGCTCCAGGGCGAGTTCATCCGCCTGGGCGGGAGCCACGCTCAGAGGGACGTGTTCGAGGAAACGCGCATCGAGGCGAACGTGCGCGCGGGACGCCTCGAACGTGCGCGGGCGATGGTGGAGGCGCGGCTGGACCGGCGGGGCAACGGCAGGGACGCCCGCTGGCTCGAGCGAATCAACGCGGACGCTTCCGGCGCGGCGGCGGGCTGATTGACCTTGCCTGCCGAACGCCCGGCACGCGTCACCGCGGTCGTGCTCAACTGGAATACCGCAGACCTCTGCATCTCGACGGTCGATTCGCTGGCCGGCGGCTTCCCAGAAGGGCTGCGCATCGTGCTCGTCGACAATGGCTCGCAGGATGATTCGGCGGCGCGCCTGCGGTCGTTTCTGACGGATGGGGCTCTCGCGGACTCGGTTGAGCTTGTGGAAAGCGAGGCCAACCTGGGATTCACCGGCGGGGGGAACCTGGGGACGCGGCCCGCCCTCCCCCCGGAGCCGGGGCCGGGCCTCATTTGGCCGCCTAACCCGGACGCACACCTCGTGCCCGCGCGGGGTCGCGAACCCCTTCGGTGGGCCCGGGG
>CALMIW010000738.1 GCA_937864275.1 uncultured Dehalococcoidia bacterium | reverse complement strand
GCATACTGGCCGGTATCGCCAAAGCCGGTGATGTTCGCGTAGATCAGCCCTGGGTTCAGGCGGGACAGTGTCGCGTAGTCAATCCCGAGCTTCTCCGCCACGCCAACCCGGTAGTTGATGACGACCACATCGAAGGCCGGGATGATGCGGCCAATGAGCGCCTGTCCGCGAGGGGCCGCCAGGTCACAGGTGAGACTTCGTTTGCCTCGGTTGAGTGACTGGAAATACTTTCCTTCGTTGGGGACGACGGCCCCGCTGTTGCGCCGGCTTTCGCCCTCGGGTGGTTCGACCTTTACGACATCGGCGCCGAAATCAGAGAGGACGAGACCGGTGTAGGGACCGGCAACAATCTGAGAGAACTCAAGAATCCGTATTCCAGCCAGGGCTCCGTGCATCCGGGGCACTTCCTTCACAGTAATGTGCGCATTGAGGTGTCCGCGAGGGGGCACATCGGGAGGATCGACGGCACGGGCTTTACCCCCTCGGGAGGTCCAGGCCGCGTGTCGCGATAACGGACCGCTGCACTTCCGATGTCCCGCCCCGGATGGTCGCCGGCACCATGCCGATGTAGGTGCGTCCAAACGAGGCTTCGGGAGTCTCATCGGCAATGGTTGCCTTCATGCCCAGGGTTTGCATCGCCGTTTGCGCGAGGCGCTGCGAAATCTCAGAGCCGAAGAGCTTCGCCATCGAGGCCTCGTAGTTTGGGAGCTGCCCGCGCTTTTGCATCGAAATAATGCGCGACGAGAACTGGTACATCACTTCCGTCTCGATAGACCTCTGGGCTATCTCCAGGCGCATAGGCGAGGTCGCGATCCTCTCCCGCAATGATGGATCGGCGTGGATCACCTCCAGCAGCCGCCGGATCTGGCGGCGCGCGGCGACGGCGCCCCCGATGTTCGAGCGTTCGAAATCGAGCAGCGTCATGGCCACATACCAGCCCCGGTTCTCCTCCCCGACGAGGTTTCGGGCAGGCACGCGGACCTCCTCGAAGAAGACTTCGTTGAAGTAATGCCGGCCACCCATGTCCACGAGCGGCCGGATGGACACCCCCGGTGCGTGGATGTCCTCAATGAGAAGAAAGGAGATTCCCCGGTGCTTGGGCGCGTCCGGGTCCGTGCGGACGAGCGCGAAGATGGAGTCGGCCGCGTGGGCGCCCGAGGTCCAGATCTTCTGGCCGTTCAAGACGAAGTCATCGCCATCGCGGACCGCGCGGGTGGACAACGACGCCAGGTCGGAGCCGGCGCCCGGCTCTGAGTACCCCTGCGCCCAGACGGTCTCACCGGCGAGGATGGCGGGAAGGTACCGTGCCTTCTGCTCCGGTGTGCCGTGGAGGATGAGAGTCGGCCCGAGCAGGCCGACGGCCGTGCCTCCCACAGGCGGTGCCCCCGACCGTGCCAGCTCTTCGTTGAGGATGAACTGCTCGATCGGGCTCATCCCGCCGCCGCCGTACTCCCGCGGCCAATGCGGCGCTACCCAGCGCCGCTCGCTCAGCGCCCCGTGCCAGTCCATGGCTGCCTGGCGGGCCTCCGGGTCCGCCGACTTGCGGTCGAACTCCCAAACACGCTCACCCGGTCCCCCGCGCCTCGCCATCTCCTGGTAGCGGGATGGGAGACGGTCCTGAATCAGCTCCCGGACCTCTCGCCGAAACGCCGCTTCTTCGGATGTGTCGTGCCAATCCATAATGTCCCCAGTCCTTTCGCGCTTGCCCGCCGCCCGGCGGCGCCGCCTCCGGTGTCCCTGATCCGGGTCTGCCGACATTTGGCTCCGTTCGGCCAGACGAACATACCCCACAAACAGCGCGGGCGGAATGGGCCCCGCCGATCGCCAGGGCCACGCCGATCGCCGGATGCCTGGTGCGGCCATCGCGCCCGTCGTCCTTCTCGCGTCCCCGTCGAGAGCCGCGCCCTGGCGGAAAGCGGCGAATCATCCGGCCCTGAATCTGAGCCAAGCCGAAAGCCGCCTGATCTCCGGCGCACCCCGCGGAGACCGCGGCTCCGCTTCCACCGCCGCTTGTAAGGAAAGCAACTACCGCTAGTAAGAATCTCTGGTGTGGGGGGACACGCCAGTCGCACGTATCATCGCCCCTGCGAACAGCGTCCGCGCCCCAAACGCCCGCGCGGGCGTTTGGATGATCGCGGAGAGCACTGGGAGGGGACCCTTGGACTCGAGTAACTATT
>CALMIW010000737.1 GCA_937864275.1 uncultured Dehalococcoidia bacterium | reverse complement strand
TCTTCTCGGAAATGCCGAGGCCGGCGGCGTCGTCCGCGGCGCGGTTGATGCGGTAACCGCTGGAGAGCTTCTCCAGCACTTTGCCCATCTTCATGCTGGTGCTGGCGAGGTTGCGGTGACCATTCAGGGCGGCGACGTTGGTGACGATCGAGGACATTGCTCTGGTTCTCCTGTTGTCGGGGCGCCGGGTCTCCCGGCGGCCGCGGCCACTCATCGGTGGCATTGGTGTCACGGTGGTTATCGCGTTGCAGGAAGGGGCAAAAGGGTGCGCGAAGGGAGACGTTCAGCGACGAATCGGTAGACGCCGTTGCGGCCCGGGTGCAAGGCGGTGGACAGCGGGTGAACAGCGCGCATAAAACCGCCCGGCCGGAGCCACAGCGGCGGCGAGACGACGCCCCGACGCGGGCGCCAGGGTGAGCGGCCGGTGGACGGCCGGTTGCGGGAAAACCCTTAGAGGTGCGCCCGGGTGGACGAATGGCGGACGGTCAGCGGCCCTTCCAGTCGGGGTCGCGCTTTTCGAGGAACGCCCGCACGCCTTCCTTGAAGTCCTCGCTCGCGAACATCTTGTTGATCGTCACCGTGTGGTCGCGGAGGTGCTCCTGCGGGTCCCGGGTGAGGCTGCGGTAGAGCAGCCGCTTCACCTCGCCGGTCGCCAGCGGCGAGCCCTTCGAGACGGAATGCGCGAACGCCATCGAGCGCTCCATCAATTCCGCGTCCGGTACCACTTCGAGGACGAATCCGAGTTCCTTGGCGCGCGCCGCCGAGATGATCTCGCCGGAGTAAAGCAGGTAGGCGGCGTTTTGCAGCCCGACGATTCGCGAGAGCAGCCACGTGCCGGCCGCAGTGTCCGGCACCAGCCCGCGGTGCACGAATACCCACCCGAAGCGCGCGGATTCGGCGGCGATGCGGAAGTCGCACTGCGAGGTGAACTCCACGCCCACGCCCACGGCGGCGCCGTTCACGGCTGCGATCGTCGGCTTGTTAATCGACGCGAACGTCCATGGCGCCGGGCGCTCGGCTTCGTAGTTGCTGGCATAGGCTTCCGCGCGGCCGGTCGTCGGGGGCCGGCTGGACATCTGCTGAAGGTCCGTCCCCGCGCTGAACGCCCGCCCGACGCCGGTGAGCACCACCGCGCGCACGCGTTCATCGGTGCCGGCCCGCCGGATGGCGTCTTCGATATCGTTCAGCATTTCGTAGCTGATCGCGTTCATCTTCTCTGGCCGGTTCAGCCGCATCAGGCCGATCGTCCCGTCCACCGTGTATTCGAAATCTGCCATGTGAGCCTCCTCAGTCTCCGCCGAAAATGCGGCGCGGGTTCAATACCGTCATCTGTTCGATGGCCGCATCACTGACGCCGCGCTGGCGCAGCATCGGGATCACGTCCTGGGGGATGTGCGTCAGCCGCCACGTCGGGGCGCGCTCATCGAGCAGGCCCTCAGGCGCCCAGTGGAAATTGCAGCACGAATCGTGCGAAAGGGTGATCCGGCCGGCGTACCCCTTCTCCACCAGGGCGGCGACCATGTCGGCCCGTTGCTCGCTGGTGCGGGGGCGCTGCAGGCCGATGCGGTCCATCCCGCAGTAGCTCCCGTTCTGGATGATCTGTTCCAGGTAGCTGATGTCCTCGGAGTCGTCGGAGTGGCCGATGACAGTCCGGGACATGTCCATCCCCTCTTCCTTGAACACGCGCTGCTGGTCGAGTCCGGTACGGTTCGCGGGGAACGTGTGGGTACAGATCGGCACCCCGGTCTCCTTCGCGGCGCGGGCGGAGCCTTCCGCCATGGCGGCCGTCCGGCCCACCGCGCGGGCGGCGTTGCGAAGTACGCGCTCGTTCATGGGATGCATCTCCGGCTCCGTCGCGCACTTGATGACGCCGGCCCGGATGCCGGTCGTCGAAACCCCCTGGGTGATGTCGCGCACGAAGAGGTCCTGCATCTCCCGGTCTTCGCGCATCTGGAAGTGGAAGGGGTGGGCCGTGTAGTAGATGCCGGTCGCGGCGATGATCTGCATGCCGGAACGGCGTGCGGCTTCGGCGATGAGCGTGACATCGCGGCCGGGGGCGATTGGCGGCAGGTCGGCCACGGTGGCGCTGCCGGTGTAGCCCATGCCGGCGCGCAGCCCGC
>CALMIW010000736.1 GCA_937864275.1 uncultured Dehalococcoidia bacterium | reverse complement strand
CGCTGCTGGTGAAGGAACTGGAGGGAGTGCCCGCGGCGAAGCGGACTGCCCGCTACCGGGCAGTGGTGGCGCTGGCCTGGCCGGCCGGCAGGGAGCCCCGGCTCTTCGAGGGCGTGCAGGAGGGCACGATCGGACATTCGCCCCGCGGCCAACGGGGGTTCGGATACGACCCGGTATTCCTCGTGGACGGCGCACGCACACAGGCGGAGATACCGGACGAAGAAAAGGACAGGATGAGCCACCGCGGGAAAGCTGTGCGGGCAGCGGCCGAATGGCTGGCGGAGCACTGCACATGAACGCGCGCCTGCTGGCGGGACTGGGCGGGATTGTCGCGGCCCTCGGCGCGTGTGGCGGGGCGCCGTCGACCTTCCCGGAGGAAACGGCCTGCGTCCAGCCGGCCGCGCTCCCGACCTCGCGGGCCACACCGGGCGCGGTACTGCCGCAAGCCTACGTGCGACGGCTCCAGGACTCGGCCACGAACCTGGAGAAGCTGCGGGCCGACCTCCGTTCGGACTACCCGGAGGACACCTTCTATCGCCGGGAGGAGTTCCGCCCCGACTTCGCCGAGTACGCGAGCCAGACGGTGTGCACGGCGCAATCGATGTTCGACCTGGACCCGCCCGACGCGCGCTTCGCCGAGTACGACGCAAAGGTGGATGCGGCCCTGACCGACCTGATCGCGCACACGCGCGCCGGGCGCGAAGCCGTCCGCAGCCGCAACGTGAGCGACTACCGTGACTGGTTCAAGGGCGTGGACGCGCGGATCGCGGCGGTACGGCTCGCCGCGGCCTCGGTCGGAGGGCAGTAGCGAGCCCGTCAGTCGCCGCCACCGTCTCCTCCGTCGCCATCCCCACCATCACCCGAGTCTCCGAAGTCGAACGCACCGAACGCATCGACAAGCCCGCCCAAGTCGAAGTCATCGAACGCGCCGAAGTCGAAGTCGCCGCCGATCGCGGCATTCGAAGGCACGTAGACGAAGCCGGAATCGGCCCCGTCCCCGCGGCCACTGAACGCCCGAGCGATATCCTCATGGTGCGCGCGGAGCGCGGGAGCGAGCAGCACGGCCGGCCCGAGTGCGTCGACGAGACTTCTGAGCGCGCCGGCATCGGGCGGTGGCTTCCAGCGAAGGCTCGCGAATTCGCTCAACTTCCGTTCGAGGTGGGCGGCGAGCTCGGAGCCGGCGGCAGTGTGGGCGTAGCGGGTGGTAGGGATGATGCCCAGGAGTTTGCGCTTTTCGGTAGTGACGAGCCGGGAAGCAACGAGCGCGGGCAGCACGATGTTCCCGCGGAATCGGTCGGAGCCATAGGCCATGAGCGCGGCATCGACCACCGTCTTCGCGGGCACTTCGCGGCCGGCATACTGCTCGCCGCCCAGGGACCGCCAGACATCGGCGGAGAACCGCGCAGGTGGAAGGGCGGATGCGCCGCCGACGGAGAAGGTGACGAAGGACTTCTTTCGCCAGCCTTCGCGGCGGACGGTGATTGCGCCGCGGGCAGCAAGCTCGATCAGGAAGTGCCTGAGTGCCTGGCCGCTGTTGCGCTGGTTGGGGTTGAGAAGGACGACAGCCTCGGCCGCGGAGAGCTGCGCGGTCACGGGTCACCCGCCGCGGATTCGGCCGCATAATCGCGTCGTCTCAGGGTCAGTTCACCTGCCGTGCTCGCCCTTCCCAGTACGGCGCACGCAGGTCGCGCTTGAGGATCTTCCCGGAGGGGTTCCGCGGGAGCGAGTCAACGAAATCGATGGACTTCGGGACCTTGTAGCCGGCAATGCGCTCCCTGGCGAAGGCGATGATATCGGCCGGGTCGGCTTCAACCCCGGGCTTCTTCACGACGATGGCCTTGACCGATTCGCCCCATCTCTCATCCGGCACGCCGATGACCGCCACGTCGGCGATGGCAGGGTGGCCGAAGAGCGCGGATTCGACCTCGGCGGGGTACACATTCTCGCCGCCGGACACGATCATGTCCTTCACGCGGGCGTGGATGTAGAGGTAGCCATCGGAATCGAGGTAGCCGGCGTCGCCGGTGCGGAACCACTCGCCGTCGATGGCCTTCGCGGTCTCCTCGGGGAGGTTCCAGTAGCCCTTCATGTTCTGCTTCGTCTTCACGATGATTTCGCCGACCTCGCCCGGCGGAAGGTCGCGGCCCACGCTGTCGACTACGCGGATGGTGATGCCGCCCATGGGCCGGCCGCAGGAGCGCATGCGCGCGTTGCCGGCGGGGGCGTGGGCCTCGGGGGGGGGGGAGGGAACGGCGC
>CALMIW010000735.1 GCA_937864275.1 uncultured Dehalococcoidia bacterium | reverse complement strand
CACGGTCGCCCTCCCAGCACGATCCTACGAGGCGAGGATCGGCCCACCAAGCCCAACAGAGCGGCGCACGGGGTATTCGAGAAAAGTCGGCGGTAACGACGCAGCGCGGCGGATGGCGCCCCTCCCGGCGCGAATCACACGCGTGTCCCTTACGATTGGCGTGACCGATTACTACAGGTGTGCGCTAATTCGGCTATGGGTGACACCCCGGAGCCCCCAAAGCGGCTGGAATGGCCGCAATTCCCCGAAGGACTCGACGATGAGCCTTCGGAGGTCGTTGACCCGGAGGGGCACTGGCTCCCCGATGGCGGCGACCGCGCATCGGCGCCCGACCCGCTGACCTTCGACGGGATCTTCCGGGACGAACGGCGCTGGGCCCCGCAGCACGGGCTCGAGGGCCGGAGCGATTCGGCGCTCCCCGGCGCATTCCTGTTCCCCGAACCGGCGGCGCCTGCGGTCGAGGCAGAAGGCGGCAGCGCCGAAGCGGAGACGGCGGCGGCCGAGGCAGCTTCGCATCACCGCACGAGCACGCTCCTGCGCGAGCTTGTGGAGACGGGACTGCTCGCCATCCTCGTCTTCCTGTCCGTCCGCGCGAGCGTGCAGCATTACCGGGTCGAGGGCCAATCGATGGACCCGACGCTGGAGGACGGTGAGTTCCTGCTGGTGAACTCGCTCGTCTACACGGAGGTCAACATCCAGAGGGTGGCCGACGGGGTGCCGTTCTGGGCCCCGCCGGAACCGGATGTCCGCCAGGTGTTCCACGGGCCGGAACGCGGCGACATCGTCATCCTGCATCAGCGGGTGGGGGTCGACCGCGACCTGGTGAAGCGGATCATCGGCGTGCCTGGCGACACGCTGGAGATCGAGCGCGGGAAGGTGATCATCAATGGGCGGGAACTGATCGAGCCATACATCAAGGAGCCATGGTCGGGCGATATGGAACCGATCCGGATCCCCGCGGACATGTACTTCGTGATGGGCGACAACCGGAACGGGAGCCTCGACAGCCGTTCGTTCGGACTGGTGGATGAGGACGACATCGTCGGGAAGGCGATGGCGAGCTGGTGGCCGCGGAGCCAGTGGGGACTGGCGCCGAACGAGGAGCCGAAGCTCGGCCCGGAACGGTAGCAGGGCGTTCCTCTCGACAACGCCGGGTCGTATCCATTACAAACCGCCGATGCACGACGAGCCCTCCCGCATCGACCTCTCCCTCGATTCCCGAGCGATTACCTTCGAGAACCCGACCGGGGCGCGCGGCGCCGGTGGCACGGCGCGTGGCGGGCGCAAAGGCGCGCCGAACCGGAACCTGGCGCCCGGCGAGTCGGTCGAACTCGCAGACATCGAAGGGCCCGGCACGATCCGGCACATCTGGATGACGTTCCCGCCGGCCCGCCCCGAAGTGATGCGCGCGCTCTGGTTCGAGGTCTATTACGACGGCGCCGCCGAGCCCTCGATCTCCGTGCCCTGCCTCGACTTCTTCGGGCTGCCCTGCGGCCGGCCGGTGGCCTATCAATCGGCGATGGCTTCGGCCCAGGAAGGCGCCGGCTTCAACGCCTACTTCCCCATGCCATTCCGCGAACGCTTCCGGATGGTCATCACCAATAGCTCGCCGCGGACGCTTTCGTTCTACTACCAGCTCGACTACACCCTGCAGCGCGAACTGCCCGCCGATGCGGGATATCTCCACGTCAGTTTCCGGCGCGAAAACCCGACGACGATGTACCGGGACTTCGTGATCGCCGATGGCTTCCGGGGCCCGGGGCGCTTCCTCGGCTGCGCCGTCGGGGTCCGGACGATCGACGCGGCATCGTGGTACGGGGAGGGCGAAGTGAAGGTGTTCCTCGACGGCGACACGGACCTGCCGACGATTTGCGGCACCGGACTGGAAGACTACGTGGGCAGTGCCTGGGGCATGGGCGCCCACGCCGCCCACTACGCCGGCGCGCCGCTCGAGGCTCGCCCGCCGGAGCGCAGGGGCGGGGTGCCCGACTTCCTGAGCTTCTACCGCTGGCACATCCCGGACCCGATCGTCTTCCGCGAGAGCCTGAAAGTGACCATCCAGCAGATCGGTTTCCATTCCTTCCGCGAAGGGCAGGAGGCGGAGTTCGCGGAGTTGAGCCGCACGCACCCGGCGGCCGGCTCCGGCTGGGCGATGCATGCTGCCCCGGGGCTGCTGGCCAGCGGCACGGTGGACGGCCAGGGCAAGCTGTTCCCCGCCCAGAAGGCGTACGCGTGCGACTGGACGCTGGACGTGAC
>CALMIW010000734.1 GCA_937864275.1 uncultured Dehalococcoidia bacterium | reverse complement strand
GAAGGCCGAGTGGAGGGCGACCGCCTGGTCGATGATCCGTGCCTGGTTCGAGGCCATGACGGCAAGGGCGGGCATTTCGGCGCGAAGCGCAAGGAGCATACCCACGCGGTCGGAGAGCGAGGCGCCGTTCAGACCTTTGTCGACATTCCGCGTGGTGAGGAGGGCGATGGCGCTGACGATCCCGAAGCGGGCGACTGCGCGTTCGAGCAGATGCTGATGGGCGTGCGTTGGCGGATTGAAGGCCGAGGGGAGGACTGCTGCCGTCGCGCCGATGGCGGGCCCATGGTCGAAGCGGACTGCCGCGGGCAGTGGCTCGGCGTCGAGCCGCAGCAAGCGGGCCGCTACCTCGTCGTTCACACGGGGATGGTAGCGAACTTCAGGCCGAGAGGCGCTCGCGATGAATGACCCACTCCACGCCGAAGAGGTCCTCGTGGGTGAGCCATTCCTGCATGATCCGGCGGCAATGATGGAGCCCTGCTTCGAGGTTGTGCGTCACAAGCATCCAGCCCGGCTCGGGTCGAGTAATCACCGCGTGCAACTTGCGCGTCCGAGGGTCGTAGAAGATCCCTGTCATCCCATCACTCCACACCACCATTATCGGCTATGTATCCATAGGTAACGTAGATGCCTGCTCGGGGTTAACCGGCTCCCTTACGGGATTCTTACGCTTCGGCCGCGCCGGGCCCGGGTGCTGAGTGCCGGGACTCGGTGGGCGGCCGGTTTGCGGTTCGGGCCGTACTCCGCAACGCTGGTAGTGCAAACACACCAGGGGTGGACCATGCCGCTTTCGCAGGCCGAGCTCGACACATTCCTTTCCGAACCGCACATCGCGGTGGTGGCGACAACGGGACCATCCGGCAAGCCTCACGCGATGCCGGTTTGGTACCTGTGGCGCGACGGCAAGGTGCTGTTCCATACGGGTCCGGAATCGAAAAAGCTGCGCAACCTGCGGAAGAACGGCCGCATCAGCGTGGTGGTCGACACGAAGACGGCGCCCTACAAGGTCGTCGTCATCGAGGGGACGGCGAGGGAACTCCCGGGCGACCTCAACCTCAGCCGTGAGGTGGCGATCCACTACCTCGGTCAGAAGATGGGGGAGGCGTACGCCGCGCGCTCTTCAGACCCAAGCCGCCTGGTTGAGGTGACGCCCACGAAGGTGATCTCGTGGGACTATGCCCGGGAGTCCAACCCCTGAGCGACCGGGCCGTTTCGGGCACCCGTCTACCACGCCCCGCGACCCCCGCCCGCTTTGGGGGCAGCGCGGGGGCGCGCTGGGCCGCCGCGCACCTGGCCTTCGGCGAGACCCGCCAGCGGAAGAAGAAGCAGGCGATGATGCGGACCGCCGAGGACGTCACGCGCACGATGGGCGAGATGAAGGGCGCGGTGATGAAGGTTGGGCAGATCCTCTCGATGATGTCGGGAGTGCTGCCGGAAGAGATGGCGGCGCAGCTCGCCGCGCTGCAATCGAACGCACCGCCGATGACGTACGGGCTGGTGCACCAGGTTTTCGAGAAGGAGTACGGGACCGGGCCGGAGCACCTCTTCCGGTCGTTCGAGAAGGCCCCGTTCGCGGCGGCCTCCATCGGGCAGGTCCACCGGGCGGAGCTGAAGGATGGCACGCCAGTCGCGGTGAAGGTGCAATACCCGGGAGTCCGCGAAGCCATCGACCACGACCTGGCCAACGTGGGGATGATGATCAAAGTCGGCGGGCTGGTGGCGCGCGGCCTCGATGCAACGACGATCGTGAAGGACCTGGAAGAAGGCATCCGCGCGGAGCTCGACTACCTCCGGGAAGCCGCGTGGCAACAGCAATTCTTCGATGCGTTCGAGGGCCACGCGTTCGTGCGCGTCCCGCGGGTGTACCACGAGCTTTCGAGGAGCACCGTGCTTGTACAGGAGTACCTCGAGGGGAGGCCGTTCTCGGCGGCTCTCGAGCTGCCGCAGGCCGAGCGCAACCGCATCGGCGAGATCATCTACCGGTTCTGCTTCGGCTCGATCTACCGGCATGGCCTCTTCAACGGCGACCCGCACCCCGGCAACTTCCTGCTGCTCGAAGACGGCTCGGTGGGGTTCATCGACTACGGGTGCGTGGCGGAGTTCGACACCGCGACTATCGCCGGATTCCAACGGCTCATCCGCGCGCTCAACGCGGGCGACCGCGAGGAGTGGCGGAGGGCGACGGAAGCCGTCGGCATCCTCCTGCCGAACGCGCCGTTCAGCACCGACGAGGTGTACGAGCACATGCACTGGTACTGG
>CALMIW010000733.1 GCA_937864275.1 uncultured Dehalococcoidia bacterium | reverse complement strand
TGGTCGGGGTGACAGGATTTGAACCTGTGGCCTCTACGTCCCGAACGTAGCGCTCTGCCAGGCTGAGCTACACCCCGCGCCGAAGAGGCATGGTATCAGCCCTTGGCGATTCGTGGTAACGGGCGCGTGTAAGAGTTGCCGCGCCGGCCGGTCTAACAGGCACAACGAACCTGGAGACCCGCCATGATGACGCACGAAACCGCCTTCGAACTCAGCCGCCAGCACCTGGAATCCGTCCAGCGGCGGGCCACGCTCAGCGCCGGGCTGGGCAGCCTGCCCGAGGGCCGGCCGATCTTCCCCTTCCGCCGCCAGCGGGCGGTGCCGCTGACCGGGACGATCGAGGTCCGGCACTTCGGCGCGGACAAGGAGCGGATCCGACGCCGGCTGGACACGCTGACGACGTCGCAGCGCAAGGCTTCGTAGCATACCGCACGCCGCTAAGCGGGGGCCGAGCCCGGTGACTCTGGAGTCCGGACACGGGCCCAGAGGCCGATGTGGTCCGATGGCCAGCGGCCGTCCACCGGCTGATCGAGGCAGGTACCCGAGGCCGCCACGTCGAGGCCCTCGCCGACGAGGATGTAGTCGATGATGCGGTGGCGGTCCCAGGCCGGGGCTGTGCCGACGATTTCGACGCCTTCGTGAGCCGAACGGTAGGCGCCGGCGAACGTCTGCAGGGCGGGGCTTTCTGGCACGTCGTTGAGGTCGCCGGTGAGCAGGGCCGGGACGCGCGCGTTTTCGAGCCAGCGGACGAGCGACTGGGCCTGGCGCTCGCGCAGTCCGCTCGAACGCGAGTGGTGCTCGAGGTGGGCGTTGCCAACAACGACGGGCACGCCGCCAACCCGGACGACCGCTCGCTGGGCGACACGGCCTTCGCCCCCGAGGCCGAGGGCGCGGTGCCCGCCGATCGGGTGGCGGCTGAGGACGGCGACGCCTTCGAGGATTCCTCGCCAGCCGCGCTTGCGGGCCTGGACGACACGGTAGCGATCACCGGTGGCGCGGGACAGGCGCCACGCGAGCCAGCGGGCCTGGAAGCACCACGTCGCCGCTTCCTGCACACAGAGGATATCGGGCCGCAACTCGGCCAGGCCGCGGACGATGAGCGGTTCGCGCCGGAGCCAGCTGTCGTGGATCCCGCGCAGGTTGAGGCTGACGACGATGAACCCTGGCACGGGATGATTCTAGATGCCGTGGAGCGGGGGGCTCTGGCAGATCTTCTTGAGGGCGAAGTACATGCCGCCGCGCGTGTAGGCCTGGAGCCGGCGGCGGCTCGCGGGCATCGCATAGCTCTCCCCCGAAGCGCAGAAGTCGACGAGGGGCCGGACGGCCGCATCCCAGGAGAGCTCGGATGCCATCGTCGCCATGTTCGCCCTACAGGTCGCGACCAACTCACGGTCATCGAGGATGCGTTCGATGCCGGCGACGACGGCGTCGACGTCCCGCTCGGGGACGGTGATGCCCATGGGCGCATCCTGGACGCGGTCGGCGAGGACATCGCCCCGGGTGCAGAGGAGCGGGACGCGGGCGCGGAAGAGGTCGACGTAGCGCGTGCGGAAGGCGAAGCGGCTCTCGATGTTCTCGTAGCCGAGACAGACGCTGGCATCGGCTTCGGCGAGGTAGTTGTCGATCTCCTCGTACGGAACCCAGCCGTCGAGGAGGAAGACGGTGCGGTCCTTCAGGCCCAGCTCCTCGGAGAGCTCATAGGCGCGGCGGTTCACCCCCGACGTGGGGCCGAAGGCCAGGTCCGGGTGGGAAACGCCCATGAACACGAGCTTCACTTCCGGGCGGGTCGCGGCCAGCTTCGCCATCGCGTGGAGCAGCGTTTCGACATCGTTCCACTCGGTGATGCCGCCGTTCCAGAGGAGGACCTTGTCGCCCTCTTCGATCCCGGGGACCACGCCGCGAAGGACGCGACCCGTCGGCGAAAGCGGCCGCGACGGGACGCCGTAGGGCACGATGTCGATGACGCGGCGGAGCGACGGGTCGCGTTCGTAGACGTCCGGCGGGACGAGGGCGAGGGCCATCAGCATGCCGATCCACATGTCTCGCTGCCGTTCGTCGGCGCAGAAGATGAAATCCGCGAGGGTGAGCTGGAGGTTGATGTACCAGCGGTTGCCGGCCATCCAGGTGCGGCGCCAGCGGGGGAGGATGTCGCGCTTGGAGAGCTCCATCCATTCGACGTAGAGGGGGGTGAAGCCATCGAGGGCGAACCGGGTCTTGCCGAGCAGCCGGGCGAACTGGGGCGGGAAGTTGCGGGTGACGGTGACGTCGTGGGCGCCGGCCATGAAGGAGGCTTCGCCGTTGGAACTCCAGGCCTGCATCCGGACGTTCG
>CALMIW010000732.1 GCA_937864275.1 uncultured Dehalococcoidia bacterium | reverse complement strand
AGTCCCCGGTCCTGCGCCGCCTCGCCGAGGCACCAGGCATCCGCTGCTTCGTCGTGCGCGCCCGGTTGGGAAAGGTGCCGCGCCAGCGCCCCCAGGTCGAACCAGCCGTCGCGCGTGAACGCAGCGTCGGGCGGCAGCGGCACGCAGAGGTCGCCGAGACAGGCGCCTTCTGGCTTAAGCTCCCACCCGGTCAGCGCCGGAAGTTCGGCTGTCGGCGCCCAGGGGCCGCCCTTCGGAGCCCCCGCCGGCAGCTCCGACACGCGGCCGTTGATCAGCAGTGTGGTCATGTCGGATTCCTCTCGGCGCGAATCCTAACGACCGGCCGTGAGGCGGGTCTACGCCTCCTCATTCACGATCTTCACGATGCGCCCGAGGTTCTCCAGCCGTTCCTCCAGCGTCGTCCCGTCCGGCTGCACGCGGATCGTGTTCACTCCGGCATCGCGGTGCTTGCGCACGCGCTCGCGCACCATCGCCTCCGTGCCGATGAGGTTCGTCTGGAGCACCATCTCGTCCGGGACAAGCGCTGCAGCCTCCTCCCGTTTCCCCTCCAGCCAGAGTTTCTGCACGGCCACCGCCTCGTCGGCGTACCCTGCCCGGCGATAGGCGGCGTTGTAGAAGTTGTGCTGGCGCGAGCCCATCGCCCGGAGTGCGAACGCCAGCCCCGGCCGCCGCGGAGCCCCTACCTTGACGACGTCGTCGCCGACCCCGCCGCCCCCCGCCGCGGCCTGGATGTCCACGTCCGCCAGGGTCCGGCCGGCCTTCTCCGCGCCCTTTCGCATGTGGTCCAGGAACACATCGGCGTGTTCGGGCATGAACGACGTGCCGATCCAGCCGTCCGCGATTTCACCCGTGAGCTGAAGCGACTTCGGGCTGAGAGTCGCGAGGTAGATGGGGAACTGCATGGGCGGCGCCGAGGTCCTCAGGGCCTTGCCCTCGCCGCCGGGCCGCGGGAGTTCGTAGTACTCGCCCTTGTAGGCGACGCGTTCGCCCCGCGAGACCATCCGCACGATGTTCACCGCGGGGGAGCGTGTGCGCGAAAGGCACCCCGTGCCAGCCCTCCACTACCTGGGGACCGCTGGCTCCGAGCCCCAGCGTGAACCGGCCCTTCGACATCGAGTTCAGCGTCATCGCCGTCATCGCCAGCATCGCCGGCGACCGCGAACCCAGCTGGAGGATGCCCGTGCCCAGCCGGATCTTCTCCGTCTTCCCAGCCAGGTACCCGATTGGCGTGGCGGCGTCGAAGCCCCAGGTCTCCGCCGTCCACACCGAGTCCACGCCCAGCTTCTCGGCTTCCTGCACGAACGCCGCGCCGCGCTCCCAATCCTGTCCTCCGAACGAAATGCCAACCTTCATTGTGAATCTCCGGCACCGTGAATGTGCCGGGAGTCTAGCGGGTTTCAATCTGCTACGCACCAGACGCCGGGGACCACGGCACGGGCGCGGCCCGCATCCGCTACCATTCCGGCGATGGAACTCCAGGCCTTCATCCAGCAGTACACCGATGCGGTCTACCACGCCGGCAACCCCGAAGCCGCCGCCCGCTTCATCGCCGACCCGTGCATTCGCCACGAGCACGGCCACCGGGTCGTCATGTCTCTTGCCGAGAACAAGGCGCGCATCGCCGGGTTCCTGGCGACGGCCCGCAACCCGCGCTTCGAGTACATCGCCGAACTCGCCCAGGGCGACCTCTACGCCAGCGCCTACCAGTTCACGTTCGAGGCGGACGGCAATGAGACCACCATGTCCGGGATCGAGATCTTCAAGGTGGTAAACGGCAAGATCACCGAGACTTGGAACTCTGCCGCGGGGCAGGGCCCGTGGGGCTGAAACCCAGGCTCATCGCCATAGACCTCGATGGCACGCTCCTGGACTCCCAGGGCCGTGTCTCCGACCGGACCGCCGCCGCTCTCAAGCGCGCGCACGAAGCCGGGATCGTCCTCGCGCCCGCCACGGCCCGCTGGTACCAGGCTGCCATCCGCCCCTTCGAAGCCATCGGCCTCGGGGTCGCGGCCATCGCCTCGGCAGGCGCCGACGTCCGCGCCGCCGACGGCACGGTGGTCGAACAGTCGTGCCTCGACGGGGACTTCGCCCTCTTCCTCGCCGGCCTCTGCGACCGCGCCGGCTGGACCGCCACCCTTTCGACCCCCGAACGCGCCTACCGCCGAGCGAACGAGCTCCCGCCCTGGGCCGCCAACGCCCCCGAGTGGCTGAAGCCGGTGACGACCTTCGCCGGGGAGCATCTTCAGAACGCCCTATCGGTCCTCGCGGAGGCCGCCCCGGGCGACCACCACCTGCCCGAGCTCGAAGCCTGGGCCGGCCGTGTCAGCCTCTACCCGGCGGTGGCCTTCAACGGCGACGCCCTCATCACGATCACCGCGCCGGGCGTCGACAAGCCGGTGCTCGTCGGCGAATTCCACTTCGGCGCGCTCGACCGC
>CALMIW010000731.1 GCA_937864275.1 uncultured Dehalococcoidia bacterium | reverse complement strand
GTTGCGCCGATGAGGGTGACGGTGCCGTCTTCGACGTAGGGCAGGATGACGTCCTGCTGGGCCTTGTTGAAGCGGTGAATTTCATCGATGAAGAGGACGGTGCGCCTGCCGGCCGCTCTCCGCGCCTGTGCTTCGGCGACGACTTTGCGGAGGTCGGCGACGCCGGAAGAGACTGCCGAGACCGAGACGAACTCGGCATCCACGCCGTTGGCGACGATGCGCGCGAGGGTTGTCTTTCCGCAGCCGGGGGGCCCCCAGAGGATGAACGAGGGCAGGCGGCCTCGTTCGAGCGAGCCGCGGAGCATGCTGCCCGGTCCGACGGCGTCTTCCTGGCCGACGAATTCGTCGAGGGTGCGGGGACGCATGCGGGCTGCAAGGGGCGCGTCCAGCGGGATGGGCTCGGCGCCGAAGGAGAGCTTCGGTTGCATGGCTACGAGCGCGGATTCTCGCGAGTTGCGTCCAGCAAGCGAAGGATCGTGACCTGGCCGGTGTAGCGGCCCAGGTGGCCGTAGCCGTCTTTGGCGCCCGTTTCGAGCCGGCCCTCGAAGCGGAGGCGGGCTTCGGCGTGGGTTTTATCGAACCCGAGGGCCTGCAAACGTTCCATCAACTTCACATCGGGGCCCCACGCGAGCCAGTAGCGAGCCTCGGGCTTGTCGCGAGGGGTGAACGAGGAGGTCTCGAACGAGAGGACGAAGTCGCCTTCGAATGTGCGCGGCCGGTTGCGCCGCCGAATCAGCGCGGCGACGACGAACGCGCCGATGGCGAGCAGCACGACTCCGAGCAGGATGTACGCAACAGCAGAGGACACCAGGAGAGTCTACCCTGCCAGCAGGGCTATCGTGACCCCCTCCCCACCTTCTTGAGGTGAGGCGGACTCGAAACGACGGACGAGCGGGTGGGTGGCGAGGGCTTCGCGGATGGCGGCGCGGAGGGCGCCGGTGCCTTTGCCGTGGATGATCCGGACGAACGGCAGCCCTGCCCGGAAGGCGCCATCGAGGTAGTTTTCGAACTGTTCCAGGGCCGCCTCGGCGCGTTGGCCGCGGAGGTCCAGTTCCATGCTCACGGGTGGGCCGGTGGGCACGGCGACCTTTTCGCCCGAGGGGCCGGCCTGTTCGATGCGGTCGATCCGATCCACCGAGACCTTCATCCGGAGGGAGCCGAACTGGACCTCCACCCGGCCGTCGTCGCCGACTGGCGAGAGCGCCTCGCCGAGTTGGGGGATGTCCCGGACATGGATGACGTCTCCGGGGAGCACTTCGCGCCGGAAGGCGACTGGTTGCTGGGGGGCCACCCTCCTGGGTTTTGCCGCGATCGTGAGCTTCTCGAGGTCGGCGTCCATGCGCTTGAGCGTTTCGTCCGCGGAGCGTGAGTCGAAGTCGCGCGCGGCTTCCTTGCGCTTGAGGGCATCGACCTCGCGACGCATGCGGGCGAGGGTGTCTTCGGCTTCTCGCTGGGCGGCGGCGAGGATACCGGCGCGTTCCTGTTCGATCGTGTCGCGGCGTTCCGCGAGGGCGACGCGAAGGTCCTCGGCATCCTTGCGGGCAAGCTCTTCCCGGCGGCGCGCCTCGGCGGCAGCCTCACGTTCGCCGCGAATCTCGCCGAGGAGGTTCTCGAACTCGAAGTGCTCGGGGGCGAGCTGGTCGCTCGCCCGCTGGAGCACTTCTTCCGCGAGGCCGAGGCGGCGGGCGATGGCAAGCGCGTTGGACTGGCCCGGGAGCCCGATCGTCAGGTGGTAGGTCGGGCTCAGGGTCTCGATGTTGAATTCGACCGAGGCGTTCCGGAGACGCGGGTCGTTGTGGGCGAAGACCTTGAGTTCGCCGTGGTGCGTGGTTGCGACGAGGGTGCAGCCGCGTTCGAGGAGTGTTTCGAGGATGGCGCGGGCGAGCGCGGCGCCCTCGGCCGGGTCGGTGCCGGCGCCGAGTTCGTCGAGCAGGACGAGCGTGCCGGGCTCGGCCTTCGACAGGATCGCGATGATGTTCCGCATGTGCGACGAGAAGGTCGAAAGCGACTGCTCGATGGACTGCTCGTCGCCGATGTCGGCATAGACGCGCGGGTAGCAGGCGAAGCGGCTGCCGTCGTCGCAGGGGACGGGAATGCCGGCCTGGACCATGAGGGTCAGCAGGCCCAGCGTCTTCAGGGCGACCGTCTTGCCGCCGGTGTTGGGGCCCGTGATGAGCACGCCGGCGTAGTCGCCGCCGACTTCGATGCTCGTGGGGACGACTTCGCCCCGCAGAAGCGGGTGGCGCCCGCGTTTGATGACGGTGGCGCCCGCGGGTTGGAACCAGGAATCGACGTCGCCGGGCGGCGGCAGGGCCGCCTTCATTCGGCGGCCGAGACGGACCTTGGCGGTGATCACGTCGAGCCTGGCGAGTGCGACCGTGCTTCGCAGCGCCTCCGTCTCCATGTCGCCGAGGATGGCCGAGAGGCGCTGGAGGACGCGGCGGACTTCTCGTAATTCGGCGAGTTGCAGCTCCCGCACCTGGTTGCCGGCGTCGACCACGCCCATCGGCTCGATGAACACGGTGGCGCCACTGGACGAGACGTCGTGGACGATGCCCTGCACCTGGCCGCGGTAGTCGGCCTTGATGGGGATGACCTTGCGGCCGTTGCGCTCTGTGAGGAGGCCTTCCTGGGCAACGCCACGGCGGATGGCGTCGTTGAGGGCCGCCTGGGCGCGCTGATCGAGCCGCGACTCGGCGGTGCGCAGTTCGCGGCGGGTGATGGCGAGCTGCTCGCTGGCGTTGTCGGCGACTTCGCCGCGCGGCGTGATGGCTCGGTCGACCTCATCGGTGAATCGCCTGAAGTCCGCGATCTCGTCGGCGATGAAGGCGAGGCGCGGAATCCGGTCGCGGACCTTTTCGATGACGCGATGGGCGCTCCATGCGGTGCGCAGCGTCTGTGCGGCCTCGACAAGGTCTCCCGGTTCGAGTACCTGGCCGATGCCCGCGGCGTGGATGGCGGGGCGGATGTCGTGCGCGCCAGCGAACGGGACGTCCACACCCATCTGGTCCAGGGCGCGCATCTCGGCGGTCTGAGCCTGGAGCTCGAAGGCGAGCGCGTAGTCGGTTTCGGGGCGGACGGCGAGGGCAAGCTCGCGCCCGATGCTGAAAGCAGCCTCGTCGGCGAGGAGTGCCAACACCTTTTCGAATTCGAGTACGCGTATCGTGTGGTCGTCCACATCACAAGCGTAGAGCGCGGGGGAAAGGCGGGCCAGAGGATTCGCGCGAGCTTGGCCCCGCCGCTATGCTTTGCCATCGACTCCCGCTAGAGAAGTACAGGATTCGCGAATGTTTTCGAAGGTTCTCGTGGCGAATCGCGGCGAGATCGCGCTCCGTATCGTTCGGGGGTTGCGCGACCTCGACATCGCGTCCGTGGCCGTCTACTCCGAGGTCGACCGGCTCTCCCAACATGTGCGGTACGCCGATGAGGCGCACCTGATCGGACCGGCGAACGCCCGGGAGAGTTACCTGGACGGCGACAAGATCATCGCCGTCGCGAAGGCCTGCGGGGCGGATGCCATCCACCCCGGGTACGGCTTCCTCGCGGAGAACGCCGACTTTGCGGAAGCCTGCCGCGATGCCGGCCTGGAGTTCATCGGCCCGTCGCCCGAGTCCATCCGGCTGCTGGGCGACAAGATCGCCGCGCGGCGCATTGCGGAAGAGTGCGGCGTGCCCGTCCTTCCGGGCAGCGGCGAGGTGGAGTCGATTGAGGAGGCGATGGCGTTCGCGGAGCGCATCGGCTACCCGGTGATGGTGAAGGCGGCGGCCGGCGGCGGCGGCCGCGGCATCCGGTTGATCCTGAGTCCGGAGGAGTTTCGCGACGCGGCGGCGCGCGCGATGCAGGAGGCCCAGGCCGCCTTCGGAAACCCGGCGATCTACGTCGAGAAGAACCTGCAGCGCGTGCGGCACATCGAAGTCCAGGTGATCGCCGACCGGTTTGGGAACGCCGTGCCCGTGGGTGAGCGCGAATGCTCGATTCAGCGGCGCCACCAGAAGCTCATCGAGGAATGCCCGAGCATCGCCGTTTCGCCGCAGCTGCGGCGCAGCCTGACGCGGGCGGCCGTCCGCATCGCCCGGGCGGCGAATTACCATAACATCGGCACGGTCGAGTTCCTTCTGACCGAGGACGGCAGCTATTACTTCCTGGAAATGAACACCCGGCTCCAGGTGGAGCATCCGGTGACCGAGATCGTGACCGGTACGGACCTGGTGAAAGACCAGATCATCGTTGCGGCCGGCGAAGAACTGCCGTACGAAGAGGCGGACCTGCTGACGCGCGGCTGGGCAATCGAGTGCCGGATCGTGGCCGAGGACCCGTTCAACAACTTCCTGCCCTCGGTGGGCAAGGTGGGGTTCGCGCGCGAGCCCGCCGGGCCCGGTATCCGGGTCGAGAGCGCGCTTTATGACGGCGTGGAAGTGACTCCCTACTACGACTCGCTGCTGGCGAAGGTGACAGCCTGGGGCCGGAACCGCGAAGGGGCCCGGACGCGCATGAAGCGAGCGTTGGCGGAGTTCCGCGTGGTGGGTGTGGCGACGAACATCCCGTACCTTCAGCAGATCCTGGACCACCCTGACTTCGTGAGCGGCGACGTGGACACGGGCTTCCTGGACAGGCACCAGGTGTTCGCGGCGGAACCCCTGGAGGAACAGCGGGAGTTGGCCGAAATGGCCGCTCTCCTGCTGGTAACGGGAGGCGAAGCGGAAGCCCCGGCCGAGCCGGCGGGCAGCCCCGCGGCGCTGAACGGTTCGCGCGGCGGCGGTTCGCAGTGGCGCAACCGTATGGGCCAAATGAGCGAAGCAAAGGTGATGGGGCGATGGCCGAGAAGTATCTAGTTCGCGACGTTGATGTGGAGCGCGAGTACGAACTCGACCGCTCGGCCGACGGTATCCGCGTTCGCCGGGTGGGGAGCGAGGAGTGGAAGTCGGTCGAGTTGCAGCCGATCGGCGATTCGCAGCTCTACCTGTTGATGGTGGACAGCCACCCGACCGAACTGTTCCTGCAGCGCCGACGGGGCGGAGCCGTGGCGACCATCGGGCGGCATATCTTCGACTACGACGTCGAGCGATGGCGCCACCAGACGGCGGCCCGCGCCGGCCGCCAGGAAGCCGCGGGACCGCGGCGGATCACCGCGCCGATGACCGGTTCTATCGTGGAGGTCCGCTGCACGCAGGGCCAGGAAGTGCAGGCGGGCGATGTCCTCCTGGTGATCGAGTCGATGAAGATGAACAACGAGTTGCGTTCGCCGGCGGCGGGCACCGTGGAGCAAGTACCGGTGACGGCCGGCCAGCGCGTGAACGCCGGCGACCTGCTTGTGGCGCTGCACCTGCGCGCCGACTGAGAGGCGCTCGCGAGGTGTTGCCCCTTGACCCCCGGCGCAGGCGGTAGGTACGGTTACGAGTGGCTGTGCTAGACGGGGAACTAGCGGTGCCCTGTACCCGCAATCCGCTCCAGCGGGGTTGAATTCCTGCTCGAGGGCCGATGCATCGGGGACTGCCCCTGCCAAAGAACGTTGACGACCTGGTCCTGCGCGGCGATGCACTTCGAACCTGGTCAGGTCCGGAAGGAAGCAGCCATAAGGAGACCGCATCGGGTGCCGCAGGTACACCGGGTCTGAGTTTGCTGGCAAAGGACAAGCCCGGTACCAGGTTCGACAGCAGGTGCACGGCCTAACTCACACCTTCGCCCGACCGGGAGCCACCGTGCCACGCACTCGCCTTCCCGGTCCGCGCCCGCGCAAAGCCCTCGGCCAGCACTTTCTGCGCGACACCGGCGTCCTCCAGGACATCGCCGACGCGGTGCGCGTGCCCGAGGGCGGGATCGTGCTCGAGATCGGCCCCGGGACCGGGCAACTGACGGAATTCCTCCTGAAGAAGGGCTACACCGTCATCGGCCTCGAGATCGAAGACCGGATGATCGATCACCTGGAGCGGCGCTTCCGGGGCAACACGCAGTTGCGCGTGGTCCCCGGGGATGCGCGCCTGTTCGAGCCGTCGGACGTGATCCCGGCCGGTGTCCCGTTCACGGTGGTGGGGAACCTGCCCTACTTCGCGGCCAACCCGATCATCCGCCACATCCTTGAGTCATCGCCGCAGCCGACGGAGATGGTGGGGATGGTGCAGCGGGCGGTCGCGAAGGAGATCGCCGCACGCGAGGGCGACTGGTCCCTCCTGACGATTTCCGTGCGCGTCTACGCCGAACCGGAGTTGTTGTTCGACGTTGCGCCGGAGGCATTCGACCCGCCGCCGGCAGTGGTTTCCTCGGTGGTACGGATGACCTTGCGGGCGGAGCCGCTCGTCCCGGCCGAACGGAACGAGGAGTTCTTCGACTTCGTGTCGCGCGTCTTCCGCACCCCGCGGAAGCAGATCCACAACAGCCTGAGCCGGGGCATCTGGCTTCCCCCGGATGGGGCGCGCACCGCGCTCGACAAAGCAGGCATCGCTGCAATGCGCCGGCCGGAGACGCTGAACATCGCCGAATGGATTGCCCTGATGGACGCCTGCATCGAGGTGCGAGCGAGTGAATGAGGCGCTTCGGTCCCTCGCGCACGCCAAGGTGAACCTGGTGCTCGAGGTGCTCGGCATCCGCGAGGATGGCTACCACGAGATCGACACGGTGCTGCAGGAAGTCGAGCTTGCCGACGTTGTGGAAGTGCGGGCGGCACCGGAGTGGCACATCGAAGTCACGGGGCCGAAGGCGGACGGTACGCCCGCCGATGGAACGAACCTGGCCCTGAAAGCGGCTCGCCTGCTGGCGGAGCGCACCGGAGG
>CALMIW010000730.1 GCA_937864275.1 uncultured Dehalococcoidia bacterium | reverse complement strand
CTGGTTCGAAACCAAGGAGGAGGCCGCCGCCGCGGCCGCACGCATCCTCGAGCCGGGCGACTACGTGCTGGTGAAGGCGTCGCGCGGCGAAGCGTTCGAGACCATCCTCCCAGTCCTGGAGGGCGCTCGATGATCCACGCACTCTTCTCCGGGGTTATCACATTCTTCATCGCCGTGGCGATCGGCTCGCCGATCGTGAACTACCTGCGCCGTCAGAAGATCGGCAAAGAGATCAGCGAGTACCTGCCCGAACACCAGCACAAGGCGGGCACGCCCACCTTCGGCGGCTTCATCATCTGGCTGCCAACGTTCGTCGTCACTGCCGTCGCGGTGGACTGGTGGAAGCACCAGTCCATCCTGCTTCCGCTCGGCATGATCGGGCTCACGATGGCCGCCGGTTTCGTAGACGACCTCGGGACGCTCCAGCACCGCGCCCAGAAGGGCCTCTCGTGGCGCTTCAAGATCACGTTCACGGCGCTCTTCGCCGTCGCCGCCGCGGTCGTCCTCTATGAATACATCGAAGTCGAGTCCATCAACATCCCGTACGTCGGGAGCTACTCGCTCGGCCTGTTCTACATCCCGCTGGCGGCCGGGATCATCGTCGCCACCACCAGCGCCGTAGCCGTAAGCGATGGCATGGACGGCCTCGCCGGGGGCACGACGCTCATCGCCTTCATCGCCTACGGGATCGTCGGCTTCATCCAGGGCCAGGAATTCGTGGCGACGTTCGCCTTCATTATCGCGGGCTCGACGCTCGGCTTCCTCTGGTACAACGCCCACCCCGCGCGCGTGATCATGGGAGATACCGGCGCGCTCGCGCTCGGTTCTTCGCTCGCGGTCATCGCGCTAATGACCGGCCAATGGTTGCTGTTGCCGGTCATCGGGATCGTGTTCGTGGCCGAAATGGGGAGCAACATCATCCAGATCGGGTACTTCAAGCTGAGCGGCGGGAAGCGCATCTTCAAGCGCGCCCCGTTCCACCACCACCTCAACCTCATCGGCTGGGCAGAGACCCAGGTGGTCACCCGTTTCTGGCTCGTCTCCATCGTCGCGGCGATGGCGGGCGTGGCGCTCGCCCTGGAGGGGCCGGACTAATGACCGCACCGAACGGCACCGTGCTCTCCTCTCCTCCCGAAGTGCGCGGCAAGCGCGTGCTCGTCTACTCGCTCGGCATCGAAGGGCGCGACCTCGCCCGCTGGCTCCTGGCCAACGGCGCGACGGTCGTCGTTTCGGATACGCGCAGCGACGAAGCGCTGGCGGCCGCGGGCGCCGCCGCTCCGGATGGCGTCCTCCGGCTCGTGACGGGACAGCCGCTGCTGGACCCGGTCGGCTACGACCTCGTCGCCGTCTCGCAATCGGTCCTCCGCTACAACCCGGCGCTGCAGCGGGCGCGCGAACTGGGGATTCCGGTGACCTCGCAGATGCGCCTCTTCCTCCAGCTCTGCCCCGGGCGGACGGTCGGCATCACGGGTTCGAGCGGCAAATCGACCACGACGGCCCTCGTTGGGGCCATGGCGCGCGAGGCAGGCGTCGCCAGCATCGTCGGCGGGAACATCGGCGAAGCCCCCCTCGGGAGACTGGACGAGATCACGCCGGAGACGACGGTGATCCTGGAGATCAGCCATACCCAGCTCCAGTACACCGACCGGTCGCCGGGGATCGCCGCGATCACGAACGTCACGCCGAACCACCTGGACCAGTTCAGCTGGGACGAATACGTCGGCCTGAAGCGGAACATCCTCACCCACCAGAAGCGCGGCGATTCGGCGGTGCTCAACGCGGACGACAACACGAGCCGCGCGCTGATGGCATCGGTGAAGGGGCGGCTCGTCCGCTCGTCCATCGGCGAAGAGCAGCCCGGCCCAGGCGCATGGGTCGAACGCGGCGAGGTCCTCGTCCGCGGCGACGGCCGGCCCCAGGCGGTGCTGCCCGTCGCGGACATACGCCTGCGCGGCGAGCACAACCTGGCGAACGTGACGATGGCGTGTGCTATCGGTTCCGAGGCGGGTTTCCCGGACGATGCGATGGCGCGCGCGGTGCGGACATTCACGGGGGTGCCACACCGGCTGGAAGTCGTCGGTTCGGTGGACGGCGCCACGTGGGTGAACGACAGCATCGCCACCAGCCCGGAGCGCACGATCGCGGGCCTGCGCGCCTTCAGCGAACCGGTCGTCCTCATGCTCGGGGGCCGCGACAAGAACCTCGAACTCGACGGCCTGCGGGAACTGGCGCGCACGCGCTGCCGCGCCGTCGTCTGCTTCGGCGAGGCCGGCGACCTGTTCTGCGGGGCGATGAGCGGCGCGGTGGCCGATTGCACCCGCGTGACGACCCTCGAAGAGGCCGTGGCGGTCGCTGCCAGCCGAACACGCCCGGGCGATGCCGTGCTGCTCTCTCCCGCGGGCACCAGCTTCGATGCCTATCCCAACTTCGAAGTCCGGGGCGAAGCGTTCCGGGCACTGGTCCGGGAACTTCCGGGATTCACCGAGGAGGTGTCGCCATAGCCGCCATCCAACCATCCCAGACCGGCCAGTGGACCGCGGGCCGACCCGATTACGCGATCCTCGCCCTGACGACGGTGCTCACCATCGGGGGATTCGTCGTCGTCTATTCCGCGAGCTTCGTCACGGGCCTCGTCGAGTTCGGCGACCCTTACTACTTCGTCGTTCGCCAGATGGTGTGGGCGGCCGGCGGCGCCGTGCTGATGTTCGGTATCGCCCGGACCGACTACCGGCGGCTCCGGCCGCTCGCCGTACCGATCATGGCGGTCACCATCGCGATGCCCCTGGCCGCGCTCGTCATCGGCATCTCTGGCGGCGGCGCGCGGCGCTGGATTGGCGTCGGCGAACTGACGATCCAGCCGGCGGAGTTCGCGAAGCTCGCCGTCATCATCTACCTGGCGGCGTGGCTCGCATCCAAGGGAGACTCTGTGCGCAGCTTCGAACACGGCCTGCTGCCGTTCGTCGCGATCATCGGGTCGGTGAGCGTGCTCATCATGCTTCAGCCGAACCTGGGGACGACGCTCATCATCCTGGTGATCACGGTCACGATGTTCTACGTCGCGGGGGCCTCGATCGCCCAGATGGCGGCGCTCGCCATCACGGGGTTCGCTTCGCTCGCGTTCCTGGCGACGGCGGCAGGCTACCGCGCAGACCGGCTCTCGGCCTTCTTCAGCGCCGAATCGGACCCGCAGGGCAACGGCTTCCAGACCCTCCAATCGCTCATCGCTATCGGCAACGGCGGCATTCACGGCCTCGGGCTCGTTGCAAGCCGGGCTAAGGTCTTCTACGTCCCGGACAGCCACACCGACCGGGTCTTTGTCATTGTCGGTGAGGCACTAGGGCTCATCACA
>CALMIW010000729.1 GCA_937864275.1 uncultured Dehalococcoidia bacterium | reverse complement strand
GAACACGCGCCCGACTTCGGGGCCGATCGTGTTCATGGTCACGGTTGCCAGCACGGCCGGGTCGGAGCTCACGATGACGTCGCCTTTGTTGTCGCAAAGGAACGACCCGCCTACTCCGGGGAGCGCGCCAACCTGCTCGAGTCCCTTTTCCACTGCCGTCCTCTCAGCTCAGGCGACGAATTCCTGGACGTCTTCGCGGAGCCCGAAGCGATCGATGACCTCGGCGTGCTTCGCGCTGACGCCCTCCAGGCGGGCACGGACTTTGGCCTCGAGGTCCGCCCGCTTGAGCTGGAAGGCCAGCTTCGAAACGGCGTCGCTCAGACAATCGCCCAGGGCCCTGTTGAAATCATCGGGCAGTGGGTGATCAAACGTGATATGCCCGCCCGCGTAGGAGAACTCCGCAGCGAACGGATCGAGGAACGGATAGGTGACAGCTCGGGAAACCAGCACCTCTTTGAACGCGAGAAGGAAGCGCCCCGGCTTGGCGAACGCGTCGACCGTCGTCTCAGTGAGCGAGAGGACTTCATCCCAGAAGGCGAGCAGCTCCGCCCGGTAACCCTCCTGCGCGGGCGACTCTGCCGGTACGCCGGCGACTGCCTGCTGGCCGGCTTCGACGAAGACGTTGAATGTCCCGCCGCTCGCGTTGACGGACTGGACGATGGCGTTCAGCGCTTCCTGTCCGTTGGTCATCTCCTGCCCGGTCGAGAAGACGCTCTCGACCGGTTCGCCGCCGGCGAGGTAGATGATCCCGGCGCCAGCGCCCTCGGCCACATGGACTTCCACGTAGCCGGTCAGCCCATCGGAACGGAGCTTGGCGATGAGCCGGTCGAGACTGGTGAAGGCGCTCGTCAGGTCCCGGTAGAGCGGGCGGGAATCCATCAGGCGATGAAGGAGGAGCACCACGTCCGGGAAGGCGGAGTAGACGTTGATGACGCCGTCCTTCTGGGCGGCCCGTTCAAGCACGCCGCGGGACGCTGCGGGCCCCACCACGCGTTTGTCGCCCGCGACTTCCTGGGCGTTCACCACCTCCCCTTCGGAGAGGAGGAGCGTGCCCGTGTAGCCGGAGGCGGTGACTTCCACGTATCCGGTGAGCTTCCGCTCCTTCAGGTCGGCGATGAGCGCATCGAACGACGTGAAGGAGGTGTTCAGGTTCGCGTAGAGGGTGCGGTCTTTCGGGAACATCATGGCTGAGGACTCCTCATCGACGTTTCGGGCATGGTGGAGACGCGCCGGGCGAGCGCGGCTAGTGGGCCGGAGGTCATCGCCGAGCGGCCGGGGGCGATTCGCACCGAGAGATACGCCCCCGGGGCCAGGTGGTAGAGCGCCGACTCGCCATCGCGCCCCGCTATGCTCATGTGGCTGAAGGTGCTCCCGGCGAGTTGTTTGCCCATCCCGCGCAGATCGCCGTCGACGGGGAGGGCTTCCGCGCGGACCGCCACGAAGCCGGCAAGGGCCGCCTCTCGCGAGGGCTCATCGGCACGGGCGGAGCCGAGCACCGCCCCTTCGGCCGAGCAGACCACCGCCGAGCGGACGCCGTCGATGGCGGCCGCGGCCGCGACGACGCGGGCAGCGAGTTCCTTGGGAAGGGTGGCGTTCATCTCGGCGTCCTCCAATGTTCCTGGCTGGCCTTAGGCCGCTACCCGGCGCTGGCGAAGGCGCTCGATTGCCGAACGCAGGCTCGACTGCATGCGCCGCAGCGATTCGGCCAGCTGGCCGATCTCGTTGTCGCCTTCTACGTCGATGTCCACGTCGAGCTCGCCGAGGCTCATCCGGTCGGCGACTTCAGCGAGGTGCGTCAGCGGACGGGTGATCGTGGCCGAAATGAAGACCGCGAGGCCGAGCGCGATGATGACCCCGATGCCGGCCGCACCGCCATAGAACGCGAAGTCCTGGCGGGCTTTGTCGGCGCGCGCGTCGAAGTCTGCTTCGAGCGCCGCCTGGGCCGAGGTAAGGAGTTCGTTGGAAAGGTCGATCGCGCTCGCGCCGAGGAGGAAGTAGCCTTCCGCACCGGTTTCCGAAAGCGTCGGGGCGTTCATCACGGTGGTGGCCGTGTTATCGATGAAGACGCTGCGAGACGTTTCGGAGCGCGTGACGATCGAGCGCAGGTCGGCTTCGAACCGCGCGTTGCTGGCCATTGCCGTTTCCAGCTGGCTCTTCAGCTGCTGGGCTTCGAACTGGGCGAGCGCGGACTGCGCGGCCATGAACTGACGAGTTGCGTCGCTGGGAGGCTGGTTCCGGCGTGCCACGAGCGCGCCTGCGCCCTGGCTTCGCATGAGTGAGAGCGCCTCCGTCATGCGGGGCAGCGTCTCCGTCACCGCGGCGATGACGTTGCGGTTGTCGAGGTCCGGGTCCAGGACGAGCTTGGACTCGGTCGTCACCGTCGAGATCAGGGGGAAGACGCCCTGCTGGATCACCGAGTTGTGGAGGGCGTTCGACTCCTGGATGCTGCTCGAGGCGTCGCGGGCCCTCGGCCATTCGGAGTTGAGGAAGGCGACGAGCTCCTTCGTCTCGAAGTCGTTGCCCCACCGTTCGTCCATCGCGTTGATCTCGGCGAGGGCCGTATCGGCGGCGGCGGCGGTGCGCTCCATGTTCGCGCGGGCCGTCTCTTCGCCGTTGAGCACGCGCTCGACGAGCCCGCGATGGAGCTGGACCTCGCGCATGAACGGCATGACCTTCGTGATGTACTCGAGGCCGTTCGATTCGGCGTGGGCCTGGTTCGTGGCCGCCTGCCGGTCCTGGTACTGCAAGAACACCAGGGCGCAGATGGGGATCGCGAGCACGACCACGATCAGGCCGAGCTTGTTCGCGATCCCAAGGTTCGCCAGGTAACCGAATCCGGGCAGATGTCGACGTCGCATAAGTCCCTCCATCCGGCCGCGAACGTGCGCGCGGCCAGCACCGGGCGGCTTGGGCGCCCGGCATCCCTGCTATTTCCAGAGTCGACGCCTCGCGTCCACGCGAAAGGTGTCAATTCCGTGGCGCGGCGGAGCCAACCCGGTGCGCCGGTGGCGGCGCGGGGGCGGGCAGGGGCACGGCGGGTTGGAGAAAGGTCGGATGCGAGGTTCAGTGCGGTGGCCGGCTAACCGTGCACATACGTCTCGGGGAGCAGTTCCTCCACGACGCACACGTCATCGCAGGGGATGCGAGAGACCCGCGCGTGTTCTTCGAGCTGGCCCGGGTCGCTGGCCTCGTAGAAACACTCGACGACGCCGGCATCCCGGTCCCAAAACGACCGGTGCCACTTCAGCCCCGGGAACTGCACGGCGCAGACGATCGCGCGGAATGCCGAAGCATCCATGTCTTCCTTGGTCGCAACGCCCACGTTGCGCCGGATCCGATAGAGCGGCATGGGACGCTCCTGCAGGCAGAGTGCCGCGTAGTGTACATCTCGGCAACGCCAACGTGTTATGCGTCCCCTGGCTCGATCGGTTCGAGCACCTCCAGCAGGTCCGAAGCTCGGATGCGGAGCGCGCGCTGCCCCGCGAGGCGGCTGGCACGGAGGCGGCCGGAGCGGATCCAGCCGCGGACAGTCTGGACGTGGACGCCGAGGTATTCCGCGGCCTCTTCCGGGCTGTACAGCCGCTCCGCGCTCTCGGGGCGGGGGCGCCCGGCGGCGAACCGCTCCACCTGCTCGGGCGTCACCCCGAGTTCGCCAAAGACGCGGCCAGGGAGCCCTTTGCCCCAGCGCATGAACGCCAGCAGATAGTGCAACTCGTCGATGCGCTTCCGGCCGCTCCTCTGCAGTTCCCCGGCCAGGACCTTCGAGAACTCGACCAGGTCGTCGCCCAGGACCGTCAGTGTCCCCGGCTCGCCGCGCGGCGTCGTCCGCTCGACGATCTCCTCGATCACATGCGTGTCGATCCCGATGGGCCCGTACTGGAAATAGCCGAAGCGGGAAAAACGACGCAGATAAACCAGGAACTGAATGTCTACGGTGATAACGGAGGCGTTGAGCCGGACCGCCTCGGCGTTGCATTCGGTGCCCATGCCGGCCAGGAACTGGTCGTCCGGCAGGCCCATTTCCGCGTCCGGCGCCGGGCCGTGGCCCTCCGTTTCAAGGTCCGTCATGTGCTGAGTGTGGCACAGGTCACTCGCATCCACAATTTTACCCTCACTAAAGCTCCCTTAATTGCTTGCAAACGCATATTGCCGTGATACGGTAGTCGGCATCTTCTGGAGGAGAAGTACCAAACCCAATGACCACGACCATGACCCGTGAAGTCCTCACCGAGGACATGATTGGCCGCTTCGGTGCCCGCGCCGCCCGCTACGACGCCGAGAACACGTTCTTCCACGAGGACTTCGAGGAGCTCCGCGCCAGCGGCTACCTGAAGATGGCCATCCCGGAGGAACTTGGCGGCCTGGGCTACTCACTGGCCGAAGTCTGCAGGCAGCAGCGGCGGCTCGCCTATCGCGCCCCGGCGACTGCCCTGGCCACCAACATGCACCTCTACTGGACCGGCGTCGCCGCCGACATGCGGCGCATGGGCGACCCGTCGCTCGAATGGCTGCTGCGCGAAGCCGCCGCCGGCGAGGTCTTCGCCGCCGGCCATGGAGAGACCGGCAACGACATGCCGCTCTTCCTCTCGACCACGAATGCCGAGCGCATCGACGGCGGCTACCGCTTCACCGGACACAAGATGTTCGGCAGCCTCACCCCGGTGTGGACGCGCATGGGCATCCACGGCATGGACTCGAACGACCCGAACGGCCCGCAGATCATCCACGCCTTCATGCCGCGCGACACCCCTGGCTACCATGTGAAGGAGACGTGGGACACCCTCGGCATGCGGGCCACGCGCAGCGACGACACGATCCTCGAAGGCGCCGAAGTGCGTGGCCAGTACATCGCCCGCGTCGTCCCGGCGGGCGCTGCCGACCTCTTCGGGCTCTGTATTTTCGCCTGGGCCCAGCCGACTTTCGGCAGCGTCTACCTCGGCGTTGCACGGCGCGCGATCGACCTGGCGGTAGAGACGGCCCACAAGCGCAAGTCGCTCGCGCTGACGCGCTCGTTCGCCTACCACCCGGAAGTCCAGCACCACATCGCCCAGATGACCTTCCGCTTCGACGCCGCCGAGGCGCTGGTCGAAAAGATCGCGGACGAGTGGTCCCGCGGCGTGGACCACGCCGGCAACTGGCCGGCCAAGCTGGTCTCGGCCAAGCACAACGCCGTGGAAGCCGCGAAAGACATCGTCGACCGGGCGATGGCCATCTCCGGGGGATCGGGGATGTTCAAGGGCAGCGAGCTCGAACGGCTCTACCGGGACGTCCGCTGCGGCGGCTTCCACCCGGCGAACTCCATCCTCGCGCCCGAGCTGGTCGGCAAGATTGCGCTCGGCGTGGACCTCGGCGAACAGCCGCGCTGGGGTTAGGACTGACCGGGCGGCTCCCACGCATCCCCCTGGGAGCCGCCTGCCATGCGCGACTCGGGCAGCCAAGCGTCTTGCCCGAGTCGCGCATCTTCGCGTCCGCGCGACGGTGCGCCGCCCGGAGGAACACGCATCCATTACACTGTGCCCATGACCATGACGACTTCGCTGCTCCGGGAACGGGCGGCTGCGGCCCGCGCGGCGGCGCGGGCGCTCGCGCGCGTCTCCACGGCCGAGAAGAACGCCGC